>DAIUBN010000111.1:0-10378 GCA_036846645.1 Bacteroidaceae bacterium
AAAGATTGTTGGCTGCAACAATATGGTCGCCGTTGCGGGCTACATTCTGAAGAGCGTAAGTAATGGCTGCTGCCCCTGATGCAACTGCTAGTCCGGCAACACCGCCTTCGAGAGCAGCAACACGGTCTTCGAATACGCCTTGTGTAGAATTGGTCAGTCTACCATAAATATTACCGGCATCGCGTAGTCCGAAACGGTCGGAAGCGTGTTGCGAGTTGCGAAATACATACGACGTAGTTTGATAGATAGGTACTGCGCGTGAATCGGTTGCCGGGTCGGCTTGTTCTTGTCCAACATGTAGTTGAAGAGTCTCGAAATGTAATTTCTTTGTTGCCATAATCTTTATTGTTTTTAATGTTAGTAATCAGAATTATTTTCTGCTACAAAGGTATATATTAAGAAAATAACTGCAAAGTAATGTCTCAAATTGAGAAAATATACCTAAATTTGCCTTTTCAAAAGAATAAATGATTAGTTTACTAATACTTGTCAGAGGTTTCAAAGAATAATATTCTATGGATAGATTGGACGAAACAGATTTGAATATCTTGCGAACGCTGCAAAGCAACTCAAATCTTACAACAAAAGAACTTGCAGCACGTGTTCATCTGAGTACAACGCCTGTTTTCGAACGACTCAGAAGACTTCAAAACGATGGATATATTAAAAAGTATATTGCTGTGCTCGATGCCGAGAAGCTTCACTACGGATTTATGGTGTTCTGCCAAGTCAAACTCAAACAAGTGAATGCTGTTATAGCTAAGGACTTTACCGAAGCTGTAGAGCAGATGCCCGAAGTGACCGAATGTTACAACACTTCTGGAGAGTTTGATTATCTCTTGAAGATACATGTGGCAGATATGACCGTATATCGAAACTTTGTGCTCAATAGGTTGGGCACTATCGACTGCCTGGCGTCATTGCAAAGTATCTTTGTAATGGACGAGATAAAGCACGAGTATGGTGTACCTATTTAGTGGACTTCCGCGATAGCCTTGCCACAAGAATAGAACTCACAATATTGCCGGTAGAGTTGAGCAGTGTTGCCGGAATATCAATAATGGTACTGATAATCATCAAGGTAGCCGCCAGTTGAGGCGAAAAGCCGAAGATGCTACAGATGAGCAATTCGCCTGTCATTCCACCGCTGGGGATGGCGCCCATTACAGCTCCCACCAGGATAGCTACCCCAATAATAAAGATGCCATTACTATGCAATTGCCCTTCTTGTCCGAAGATAGTCAGGATAAATACAATCTTGATAATGCCGCCCATTACCGAACCATCTTTATGCATGTTGGTACCTAGCGGTATCACTGTTTCGGCAATGCTGCTGGGCACTCCCATCTTTTCTGCCGCTTCGATATTGACCGGTATGCAAGCTGCACTCGACGAAGTGGCAACAGCAGTAAGGGCAGGAGTAAGAATATGCTTCCAATATACGATGACTCCCTTGTTGCCACCTGCCAACCATACATAGCAGGTGTTGAGCACGAAGAAACAGAAGGATGCCAATACCAGATAGAGTATGAAAGCATTAAGATAGCCATTGAATATCTGTCCGCCAATGGTACCGATGGTGTCGGCAAAGTAACAACCCAATCCCACTGGAGCCATTGTCATTATGATACGCATCATCCTCAAAACAATTGCCATACCGTCATTCATCAGAGCAGCAATCACCTTGCCGTGATCTTTAGAAGAAGCTGTAGCCAACCCGAAGAATACTGAGAATACGATGAGCGGTAGCAGATTTGATTTCGTAAAGAGTTGCAAAAAATCGGGTACGGTGAATGTATTGACAAATATCTCTCCGGCAGTCAGTCCTTTAGAATGGGTTACAGCTGGCAGATGCGACATGATAATCGACTTGTCTACACCCGATAACGGATTGTAGATAGTGGTAAGGAAATAGGCTGTCGTAGCTGCAATGATAGCCGAGCCGAGAAACACCAATAGAATATTTCCCAATACTTTTCCTATCATGTTCATCTTCTTCATATTATATATGGCAGAAGATACACTTAGAAAAACAAGCGGCACAATAAGCACGAACATCATGTTCAAGAATAGTTCGCCGATAGGTTTCACTATCGAAGCTTTTTCTCCAAATACCAATCCACTTATTCCGCCTATCACTATTCCAATTATCAGGTATATTGTGAAAGCATAATTCTTAAATATGTTCATTTAATCGTTATTATTGTTTGCGAATGCAAAGTTACACTTTCTATTTGTAAAAATACTCATGTAGAAGCAATAAAAATGAAGAAGGGCCGTATCATAGTATATCTTTAGACACAGCCCTTCTCCTTATTATATATAAGGTATACCGATCAATATCCTATAACTACCTCATTCGTTTTAGGATTCGAATCGTTGATAGATACGCCGTATTTCTTGCAGACAAACTTTTGAGTTGTATCGGGCACATCGTTGCAATATTCAATCAGACAATTCGCATCGGCTGTCCAATAGGCTTTGACTGTCTTTCCGCCCAATGCTTTTTCTGCTTTTGTATTGTTGGGGTTAATGATCATTTTCAATCCAACAGATGTATTCAGCATCTCGGTATCGCCTCGACTGTTTCCTGCGGCAAATAATGGACGGGTCTTAATAAAGGTTCGGATAGCTTCTGCTTTTCCATTATCTTGTGGTATGGGGTCGACAATTCTCTCGGTCACCAGTCCGTCGGCACTTACAACAGTCTTCACACCGATGATGTGTTCTCTTGGAATACCAATCAGCTCTGAGCAGAACTTCTGATAGAGCAATTCTGCCGATGCAGTGATAACCCATACTTCGAAACCGTAGTTCTTTAGATTGGCAATCAGGGCTTTCATCTCGGGATACATCTTATTCTGAAATTTCGAATGGAACGTCTCGTCTCCAAGATTCTCTACAGCTTCGGGTGTCAATCCGCTGAAGTAGCGGGCACAAGCCGGTTCGTAATCAAAACCTACATTATCTATCTTTGCCATATCTTGTGCCATCTTATATTTCTTTTTCGAATTCTCATCTGTCTTGCCTTTATAGTTTTGGTCGGCAAGGCTCATGATAGCCTCATCACAAAGATAGTATGGAGCTTGTCCCAGCAGCGTGCCGTCGCAGTCGAATACCGCAACTTTTCTGATTTGCATGGTCACTGTAGAGTTGAGAAATGTTTCTAGCTTGGCATTGGTTGCATCTGCAAAACCTTTGATAGGTTTGAAAGAATAAGATTGAGCACTAATCTGAATAGAAAAAATAGTCAGTAATGCTAAGATGATTACTGAAAAATGAGAGCGTTGATAATTATTTTTCATTAGATATTCACTTTTATTGTAGCAAAGGTAGCCAATTATTTTGTCCTATCGTAATATTTTAAGAACTTTGCACGTTACATTTAAATTAAAATATGAACCAGTTAAAATTTAATGTTGTCCCGCGCATATTGCATTTCAAACAGCCTGCCGGGACATCAAGAGGAATATATACGATCCGTAAAGTATGGTATATAGAGTGCTATAATATAGATAATCCAGAAGTTAAGGGTATTGGCGAGTGTGCTCCTTTGCCTCAATTGAGTTGTGACGATTATCCCAATTATGGGGAGATATTAGTAAAGTATTGTAGAATTGCCGAAGCAAACAACGGTTATATAGACAAGGAGATCCTTCGTAATTTCCCGTCTATACAATTCGGAATCGAGACAGCTTTGAGAAGTCTCAAAATGCAAAGTACCACACTTTGGGATACTCCTTTCTCTAGAGGAGAAAAGGGTATTCAAATTAATGGTTTGATATGGATGGGCACTCACGATGAGATGCTGCGTCGCATTGACGAGAAGTTGGAGGCAGGCTTCAGGTGTATCAAAATAAAGATTGGTGCCATCAATTTTGATGAAGAACTATCATTGCTTAAGTATGTTCGTCAACACTACTCTTCGAAAGAATTGGAATTGAGGGTAGATGCTAATTGTGCCTTCAGTTCTGAAGAGGTAATAGATAAGTTGAATCAGCTTGCTGAGTTTGACTTGCATTCGGTTGAACAACCTGTTATGGCACATCAGTGGGACGAAATGAGAAGGATTTGTGATGAATCTCCTGTACCTATCGCACTCGATGAAGACTTGATTGGGCTGAATACATTCGATGAAAAAGAAACGATGTTGCATGTCATCCGTCCTAAATATATTGTGATAAAGCCTTCTCTCCATGGTGGTATATGTGGTGCCGAAGAATGGATTAAAGAAGCCGAAAAAAGAGACATAGGTTGGTGGATTACTTCGGCACTCGAATCGAATATTGGACTTAATGCTATTGCCCAATGGTGTGCTACGTTCAACAATCCGCTCCCTCAGGGGTTGGGTACAGGTATGCTTTATACCGATAATATTGATATGCCGCTCGAAATCCGTAAAGATAGTCTTTGGTTTAATCCTGCAAAATAATGATTATTGATAGAGAGAAACAATATCTTGTTCTCGAAGGCCACAAGCTGTCTCGTGAGATGATTATAGCAACAGATGTAGATTCGGTTGCTATATCATTGAGAGATTTGTTTGTATTTCTCCATCGATGGTTCGATAGCTCCGACCAGATGGTTGTTCATACTTCGGGCTCTACCGGTACCCCTAAAGAACTTAAAGTGAGTAAGGATTGCATGATGCAAAGTGCCTTGCTCACTTGCAATTTCTTAGGACTGAAAGCCGGCGATACGGCTTTTCTATGTATGAATCTTCGGTATATCGGTGCAATGATGGTGGTTGTCCGTTCGTTGGTCTTCTCTCTCGACTTGACGGTACGTCCAGCTTCGGGGAATCCTTTGTCTTCAGTTGTTACTCCTTTCGACTTTGCTGCGATGGTGCCTTTGCAAGTTTTCAATTCTTTAGGCGACCCTATCGAAAGAGAACGATTGAAGCATATCCGACTATTAATAATAGGTGGAGGTGCAATCGACAACAGACTGTTAGAACAACTCTCTTCTTTTCCCAATGCGATTTATTCTACTTACGGCATGACTGAAACTTTGTCGCATATTGCATTGCGCCGTCTCAATGGTAGCGAGGCTACTACTCGTTACATTCCCTTCGATCATATTCGTCTGTCAACAGCTGCCGATGATACCTTAATAATAGATGCACCGACAATCTGCAAGGCGGTTCTGCATACCAACGATGTGGTCAGACTGTACGAAGATGGTAGTTTCGAAGTATTAGGCAGAAAAGACAATGTCATCAATAGCGGCGGCATAAAGATTCAGATAGAACAAGATGAAGAACTTTTGAAGTCGGTGATTACACATCCTTTTGCCATTACTTCTATTCCCGACGAACGGCTTGGCGAAGCTGTCGTACTGCTTGTCGAAAGAATAAACGATAGTGAATATACCGGTTTGCAAAACAGGATGAAAGCTATTTTGCCACAGTTTCATTGTCCTAAATATATTTGTTCTGTAGATAGGTTGCCGATGGCTGGCAATGGCAAGATTGATAGAAAAGCATGCCTGAGAATGGCCTACGAACAGTTTAAATAAAGCATAATTATTTGTTAAAATGTCTATCATGTAGTTTAAAAGCTAGGCAATTTCATGTGTAACTATTATCAAACTAACATAAGTTTTAAATAGAATATCTTTATAATTGTTTTATTAAACTATACAAAAGAATAATTATTGCGCCTAAATCTAATCATATTGTCAAAATCATAATAAAAAAATATATATAAATAATGTCATTTCTTCGATAGTTTGTTTGATTATCCAATTATTAGGCCTACCTTTGCACTGTTTTTCATAATAAGCTCTATAAAATAATATCATTGAGTTTTAGATAATGTGAATATCCCGACTTGTGAAAGTCGGGATATTTGGTTTTAAAGGGGCTTACTACAATATTAGAAAGGTTATCTTTGTGACGTATATATTTCTGCTTGTGTTGCTTTATTAAGAATATATGCCGATGGTGTGGCATTGCTCTCCGAAAACCCTTGTTTCAGTTTCTCTATCACATTCTGCTTGTCTGCACCCAAGATAGGAACAAAAAGTGGAGTATCGTTAAGTATCAGTGTACCTGTCATACTTACTCTTTGTTGACCACTCACCGGATGCTTTGCTACGGCATATAGTCGTTGGTCGGTGAGCAGTTCTAATTGGTTGGGAAAGATAGAGGCAGTATGTGCATCAGGTCCTACTCCTAATATAATAGCATCAAAATGTGGCTTGTTATTTCTTTCTGTCACTTCTTCTTCTATCAGTTGGCTATATCGAAGTGCTTCTACTTCGGCATCTTCTTCTCCCCGAATACGGAAAACGTGTGCTGCCGGTATCTGCAACGGTTCGAAGAGCAAGTGCAAAGCATGTCCATAATTACTTTCTGCGTCGGTGGGCGGCACGCATCTTTCGTCTACCCAATAAAAACGGAGTCTGTTCCATTCTATCTCTTCAGAATATTCTTCTGCCCACAACTTGAACATTTGTTGTGCTGTTCCACCTCCCGAAAGAGCGAGATGGAAAGTTCCTTTCGTTTCAGAAATTGTGCGCTTCAAGTCGTTTGTCATGGCTCGAAGCGCACTTGTTGAATCAGTATAATAGTGAAGTATCATGTGGTTTAGTCTTATGGTCTATATCGCAGGTGAAAGTTTCTGAAGGAATACAGAGCTCTCTTCGTTCTACCGGTCCGTTCTTGCCGCCTTCATAGAAGAACAGATTCTTTTCGCCTTCTTCATTCCAATGTTTCAAGATGGGGTCGATGATGCTCCAGCTTGCTTCCAAAGCATCGCTGCGGGCATAGAGTGTCGATTCGCCAAGCATAGCATCTAATAAGAGACGCTCGTAAGCATCGGGCAGACTTTCGGTTGGCAGCGAATCATAACGGAAGTCCATTCCTACCTGACGTACCGTAAATCCTGCTCCGGGCACTTTGAGTCCAAACTTCATCGAGATGCTTTCGTCGGGCTGGATGCGGATGGTGAGTTTATTGCACGATGAGCCCGAACATTGTCCCACAAAGAGTTGTTGAGGAGTTGATTTGAAGTTGACAACGATTTCTGATGTCTTCTCGGGCAACTTCTTACCGGTGACAATATAGAATGGTACGCCTCCCCAACGCCAGTTGTCGATAAACATCTTCATTGCTACGTAGGTTTCGGTTGTCGATTGTGGCGCTACATCGGGCTCTTGTCTGTAGTTCTTATATTGTCCTCTTACTATCAGCTTATCCATTTCTTTTTCAGAATAGGAGTGTAGCGAACGGAACACTTTGACAATCTCGTCACGAATAGGTTCCGGTTCGAACGAAGAAGGTGGTTCCATCGCAGTAAATGCCATAAGCTGCATCAGATGGTTCTGTATCATATCTCGCAAAGCGCCGGCTCCGTCGTAATACTTACCGCGCTTTTCTACTCCCAATGTCTCGGTGGCACTAATCTCTATAGAGTCTATATAGTTACGGTTCCAAAGTGGTTCGAAGATACCGTTCGAGAATCTCAGTACCAAGATGTTCTGCACCGTTTCTTTACCTAAATAATGATCGATGCGGTAGATCTCTTTTTCATGAAAGATGCGCGACAAATGTTTATTCAGATGTTGGGCCGATTCCAGACTTGTACCGAAGGGCTTCTCTACTATTATTCTACGCCAGCCGTTAGACGAGTCGGTCTTGTTGAGGCCGTTCTCTTTCAAGAAGGTTGGTATTCTTTCGTACATCACCGGTGGGGTAGCCAGATAATATAGGATGCGGTCGTCCAGCTTCTCTTGTTTTTGTACCATCATAATCTTCTCTTTCAGCTTAGCATATTCTGCTGAGGTGTTAGAGTCGAAAGCCACGTAGAACAGTCGTTTCAAGAAAGAGTTTAAAACCGAGTCTTCACCTGCCTTCTCGATAAGTGCTTTCGGTAAACGTTCTTTCATCAGAGCGCGATATTCGTCGTCGGTATATGCTGTTCGGGCTGCACCAAGAATACTGAAGCAGTCGGGCAATAGTTGCTTGATGTGCAGTTCGAAGAGGGCAGGGAGTAGCTTTCGGGCAGTGAGATCGCCCGAAGCACCGAAGATTACAAGTAATTGGCTATCTATTGTATTCATTATTAATCCTCCCTATTATTTATACGTTATATGTTCCCGACACGGTATTTCCTCCTTTGCCGGTCCAGTTGGTATGGAAAAACTTGCCGCGTTCGGCATCGGTCCGTTCATAAGTATGAGCCCCGAAGTAGTCGCGTTGGGCTTGAATCAAATTGGCCGACGATTGGAATGTCCGCAATCCATCGAAATAGCTCAATGCCGCTCCCATGGCAGGTAGTGCAACGCCACTTAGCATGGCATCTGCTACTACCTTGCGCCATGATGTTAGCGAGGTTTTGATTTTAGTAGCAAAAAATTCGTCGAACAACAGATTCTCGAGTGCTTTATTATTATGGTATGCTTCGGTTATCTTCTGCAAGAAGGCCGAGCGGATGATACAACCGTTGCGCCATATTCGTGCTATAGTGCCGAGGTCCAGATTCCATCCATAGTGTTGGGATGCATTGTGGAGTAGAGAGAAACCTTGGGCGTAAGATACTATCTTGGCAGCATAGAGCGCCTGGCTTAATTCATCGGTAGAGATAGTACTTTTATTATTGTCAGTCTCTTGATAGATTAGGGCTGCTTTATTGCGGTCGCTATGCAGTGCCGATAGAGAGCGGGCATGAACGGCTTCGGTAATCAGTGTCATCGGATTGCTTTCGTTGAGGGCAGCTATGGCACTCCATTTGCCGGTACCTTTCTGTCCGGCTACATCCAATATATGGTCTATCAATGCCGAACCATCTGCTTCGCGATAGCGGAAGATGTCTGCGGTAATCTGAATCAAGAAGCTGTTCAGCTCACCTTTATTCCATTGAGCAAAAGTATTGGATATCTCATCGTTGTTTAGCTCGATGCGATGTTTCATCATGGCGTAAGTTTCTGCAATAAGTTGCATATCGCCATATTCTATACCGTTGTGAACCGTCTTCACAAAATGTCCGGCGCCTCCGCTGCCTATCCATTCGCAGCAAGGAGTTCCGTCATCTAGCTTGGCAGCAATATGCTGGAAGATATCTTTCACTAGCGGCCATGCTTCTACCGAACCGCCCGGCATGATAGACGGACCATTGAGTGCACCTTCTTCTCCTCCCGATATGCCTGTGCCGATAAAATACAGACCTTTCTCTTCTAGATATTTCACACGGCGTTCTGTATCATGATAGTCGGAGTTGCCACCATCAATTATCACATCACCTTTAGATAGATACGGTAAGAGTTGCTCGATGAGTTGGTCCACCGGACTACCCGATTTCACCATCATCATTATTTTACGTGGACTTTCTACGGCTTCTGCCAGTTCGGCAATAGTGTGTGCGCCGATAAAGTTCTTATCCTTACCGCGTCCATTCACGAAACGGTCTACAACACCTTCTTCACCGGGAGCACTGCGATTGTAAACAGCTACTGTATATCCCTTGCTCTCCATGTTCAGAGCAAGATTTTCGCCCATCACAGCCAATCCTATTAATCCGATATTTGCTTTCATATCATACGTTTTATTTTAATATTACAAAGATATGACTTATTGAAACATTATTCAATAACGATTCTTCCCTTATGTATGACAATTCTTCCTATTACTCAATTAATCCTATTCTTTCCTATTACATCCTAAAGTATTATTACAAAAGTCGTCTAATTTGGGCCTTTGTTACTTTAGGTGGAGATTTAGATATGATGATATAGTGCTGTGTACCTCAAAGAGGTTCTATTTCACCTATTAGTCTGTTATTCCATGCGGCATTGGACTTCTCTCGATTTCGCTGTATTCGATGGTGCTATAAGATATAGAATCAGCGTTTTTCGTGGCATCTGCGAGAGACCTGAACAAAAAACAAACATTTGTTTTTATTCTTCTCTCAATTTGTATTACCTTCGCGACTCAATTATTTATTAAACTTATATTATTAATACTATGGTATTCGAAATCAAAGACACCGTTAAGGTAGACGAATCTGTCATGCCTATTCCTGCCAGATTTAGAAAGAGACCGGAACTCATCATCGGTAATGATTATTATTACAGCTTTGGATTGCATCGCGCTTGTCCCTGCAAACTAGTCAGTATTGACGAAACATTAAATATGGTCGTCGTAGAGTCGATCAGAATAAGAGGGAAAAAAGAAAGTATACTCCAACATCAACTATATTGGGACGAGATTGGTGTTACACCCGAAGAAGCTATAATCAACACAGTTATATTTTAATTACCTGATTGATATCTAGAAACAATAATGCCATCCAGCTTCAATCGGCTAGATGGCATTTTTTATTTTATTGATTTATCAGCATCCTCATCTCTGTTATCACATCGAAGCAGGGGCATTCTT
>DAIUBN010000112.1:0-10248 GCA_036846645.1 Bacteroidaceae bacterium
TGGTTACAGATGACCTGGCTCTTCTATAACGAACGTAAAGACTGGACCAACGATAGAATTAAGGCCTATATTACAGCTTATCCTGCCGAAAAGTCAATTCTCCTCGACTATTATTGTGAACGTCACGAAGTATGGCAGCAGACGGATAAGTATTATGGTGTACCTTATATATGGTGCTATCTTGGTAACTTTGGTGGCAACACGATGCTTGCCGGCAATATTAAAGAAGTAAATAAGAGAATCGAAAATACGTTCAAAAACGGTGGAAAGAACTTTACCGGACTTGGTTCTACACTAGAAGGTTTTGATTGCAATCCTTTTATGTATGAATATCTATTTGAAAAGGCTTGGAACTTCGATGCTCATAAAGATGTAGACCGTTGGGCAGAACATCTTGCTGACGAACATGCAGGAAAAGCTGATCAAAACGAACGTGATGCATGGAAGATATTGGTCAACACCATCTATAGCCAGTCCGACACGCCGGGACAATGTCCGCTTATCAACATTCGTCCGACGTTTGGTAAGTTCAAAACCTACTATTCTAACGCCAAGATACCTTACAAGAACACCGAATTACTAAAAGCTGACGAATTAATGCTTCAGGCAGATAGTAAAACATCGACATACGCTTTCGATGTGGTTAATATCACCCGTCAAGTGATCAGCAATTATTATTGGGATGTATTTAAAGAATATGAAAAGGCATACAACAATAATGATTACTCTACAATGAAAGCCAAGGAGTTTATTATGCTCGATATTTTGAGTGATGTAGACAGGTTGGTATCTTCTCAAAATACTTTCTTGATGGGCAAATGGATAAAAGATGCTCGTGAGAAAGGCGCTAATGATGAAGAAAAGTTATACTACGAACGCAATGCTCGTAATTTACTTACTACTTGGGGAGAGAAAGCTGGATTGTTGAATGATTATGCCAGCCGTACTTGGTCGGGAATGACATCTACTTTCTATGGACAACGTTGGCGTATGTTCTTTGCTGCAGTAGACCGTGCTTTTATAGCTGGTGAGAAGTTCGATGATGCCAAGTATAAGGAATACGAAAAAGAAGTAACGGAATATGAAGAGAAATGGTGGAAAGACTGTATCGGTAATTTCCCTAGTACTCCTCAAGGTGATGGTATAGCTATATCTAAAGAGTTAGTCGCAAAATATAAACCACTGATAGAAGCTATTAAATAACTATTATAATTTGGAACTAGAGTAAAAGAAAATGGATAGTTGCCATGTGGCAACTATCCATTTATTATTTTATATCAATTGGCAGATATACTGTCTGCTACTATTGATGTTTTATGCTTTGATGTCTTTCAACTCCCAAGCCAATGCGCTGGCACCAAGTACAGCTGCATCAGAATCTTTCATTTCAGAGAAAAGAATCTTTGTCTTGCCTTTGTAAATCTGAAGGATGTTCTCATCGATAGCTTTTACGATTGGTTTCAAGATAAAGTCTCCTGCATGTGCCAAACCACCAAATAGGATGATAGCTTCAGGACTAGAGAATGCAATGAAATCAGCAAGAGCTTCACCTAGAATTTCACCGGTGAAATTGAAGATATCGATTGCGATCTTGTCTCCTTTGACTGCTGCATCGTATACATCTTTTGATGTGATACTTTCTGCTGGGATATTACGAAGTAAACTTGTCTCTGTACTAGCTGTCAGCATTTCGCGAGCAGTACGAGCTACACCTGTTGCTGAACAGTAGGTCTCAAGACAACCTTTTCTGCCGCAACCGCAAACACGACCACCACGACGGATGATAGTGTGGCCTAGTTCGCCGGCAAAACCGTCGTGTCCATAAACCATCTGACCATTAACAACGATACCACTACCAACACCAGTACCTAAAGTAATCATGATAAAATCTTTCATACCGCGGGCTGCACCGTATGTCATTTCTCCAATACCTGCTGCATTAGCATCATTTGTTAGAGCTGTAGGAATACCAAGGCGTTTCTCGAACATAGCTGCCAATGGAATTACTCCTTTCCAAGGAAGGTTTGGCGCAAATTCTATGGTACCACTATAATAATTACCATTTGGGGCTCCGATACCAATACCTTTTATCTTTTGTGCTCCGCCGTTGGCTTCGAACAATTTTGAAAGTCCGGCACAAACGGCATCCGCATATTCGTCGGGTGTGGGATAAGATGCTGTCTTTACTGCGTCGATGGCTATGATTGTGCCACGGGCGTCAACGATACCAAAGACGGTATTCGTACCGCCTATGTCAATTCCTACTACGTAGGGCTTTTCTACTATTGCGTTCATGATGCTTATTAATTGGATAATAAATTGTTTTTAGTAACTACAAATTTGGCAAAGATGTTTCAATTTACAAAATGTTTTGGCAAATAATCTAAGCAAATTTACAACTTTTGAGCCTTATTCTAAATTTTCGGCAGAAATACTGAAAATCTTGCAACTTTTACTACCTTTGATTCGTCTAATAGTAAATATCAAATTTTTATCTTTTTCTTAATATGATACAACTGCGAGATATTAATAAGACTTACAACAATGGTGCCCCCTTACATGTATTAAAAGGAATCAACTTAGATATAGAAAAAGGCGAATTCGTTTCTATTATGGGTGCTTCAGGTTCGGGTAAGTCTACATTACTGAATATATTGGGTATTCTTGATAATTATGATTCGGGCGAATATTATTTGGACGATATATTAATAAAAGGTATCAGTGAACGCAAAGCTGCCGAATATCGTAACAAAATGATTGGTTTTATCTTCCAGTCGTTCAATCTTATTTCTTTTAAGAATGCCGTAGAGAATGTAGCGCTTCCGTTGTTCTATCAGGGTGTACGGCGCCGCAAACGCAATCAGCTCGCTATGGAATACCTCGATCGGTTGGGCCTTAAAGAATGGGCTACCCATATGCCCAACGAAATGAGTGGCGGACAGAAACAACGTGTAGCAATAGCAAGAGCATTAATTACTCAGCCTTCTATCATATTGGCGGATGAACCTACCGGTGCCTTGGATAGTAAGACTTCGGTAGAGGTGATGGAAATATTAAAAGAACTCCATGCTCAGGGACAAACGATAGTTGTAGTAACTCACGAAAGTGGTGTGGCCAATCAGACTGATAAGATTATTCATATTAAAGATGGCATTATCGGCGATATTGAGCAAAATATAAATCATGATGCTTCACCTTTCGGCATGGGGGGCATTATGAAGTGATATGACTGACATATATAATAAGGTATAGTATGATTGATTTTTGGCAAGAAATATATGGTACGATAAAGCGCAACAAGATGCGAACCTTCCTTACCGGGTTCTCGGTGGCATGGGGCATCTTTATTCTTATCGTACTACTTGGAGCCGGTAACGGATTAATAAATGCCTTCTCTGCTAATTCGAAAGACAGGGCTCTCAATTCTATGCGTATCTTCCCTGGATATACTTCTAAGCCTTTCAAGGGAATGACAAAAGAACGTCCTGTTATTTTCAAAACAAGCGATGTGAGTCTCTTGCAGGATAACTTTAAGGATAATGTGATTTCGGCTGGTGCTGTCGCTTCTCATTCGGATACGGTGAGCTATAAAACTGAAGGACTAAACCTTAACACTATGGGAGTGAATCCAGATTACTCCAAAATAGAAGCTTGCAAAATAACGTTGGGTAGATTCATTAATGCTCAAGATATTAAAGAAAGACGCAAAGTGATTGTTCTTTCAGAGAAAACAGCAAAGACACTTTTCTTGAAACAAAAAAATCCCATTGGATATATTGTTAACGTCAATGGATTGATGTGTAAAGTCATCGGACTCTACGAAACCAACTCTGAACGTCAGTCTGGTGAAGCTTTCCTCCCATTAACAACATCCCAATTGGCATATTGCAAAGGAGACTCTATTGGTGATATCATTTTTTTGACGAAAGGAATAGAAAGTCAAGCTGATAGTAAGAAATTTGAGCAGAAGTATAGAGAGGCGATGGGTAGAGTGCATCGTTTCGACCCTCTCGATGAGGCGGCTATCGGGATATGGAATAGAATGGAAAACTATCTCGACCAACAAAATGCAGCGCACATTCTGAAAATAGCAATTTGGGTAATTGGTATTTTTACTCTGCTGAGTGGCATCGTTGGGGTAAGCAATATCATGCTGATAACAGTGAGAGAGCGGACTCGTGAGTTCGGTATCCGTAAAGCTCTTGGTGCCAAGCCAATCTCTATATTGCGACTTATCATTGCCGAGAGTGTTGTTATTACTGCAATATTTGGATATATTGGAATGTTCTTGGGTATACTCACTACAGAATATATGAATATTCTGGCAGGCGACCAAGTGATGAATGCTGGCGTTTTTCAGGCAACGGTGTTCTCCAATCCTACAGTAGATATAAGTGTAGCTATTCAGGCTACTGTCACATTAATCATCGCCGGAACGCTCGCCGGATTCTTCCCTGCCCGCAAAGCTACAAGAATTCGACCGATAGAGGCATTAAGAGCAGAATAGTTATGAAATTTGATTTAGATACATGGGGTGAGATTATCCTGACGATAACGAGGAACAAGACACGAAGCGTGCTCACTGCTTTCGGTGTGTTCTGGGGTATCTTTATGCTCATCTCTCTGATTGGAGCCGGCAAGGGACTACAACAGATGATGTCGCAGAACTTTCAAGGATTTGCTACCAATTCGGGCTTTATATGGGCTCAGCCTACGACGAAGCCTTATAAAGGGTTCAAAAAAGGACGGTCGTGGAATATGGAATTATCAGATTTACAACTGGTAAGAAACCAGGTCGACGGTATTGACTTTGTGACTCCTTATAACTCCAGATGGGGTGAATCGGTTACTTATAAAGACAAGAAAGGCTCGTATGCTGTTAAAGGCCTTTATCCCGATTATGTGAAGATAGAAGATCCAAGCATGTCAATAGGACGATATATTAATGATATTGATATCAGTCAGCATCGCAAGGTCTGTGTCATCGGAAAGAGGGTACGACAGGAACTATTCGAAAATGGTATCGATCCTTGTGGCAAGTATATTAATATAGGTGGAACTTATTATTGTGTGATAGGCGTAACGGGCTCTACCGGAAATGTAAGTATAGGCGGACAGGCCTCACAGAGTGTCACAATACCTTATACTACTTTTCAAGAGATATATAATACCGGTAATTTAATGGCTTTGATGTGCGTATTAGTTAAACCGGGATATAAGATATCGGATGTGCAACCCAAGATAGATAAAGTGATAAAAGCCAAGCATCTTGTGGCGCCAGATGATGATGAAGCCATGCAGTTGATGAACGCCGAAGCCTTGTTCTCGATGGTTGATAATCTGTTTACTGGCATCAGAATATTAGTATGGCTCGTTGGATTGGGCACTTTGTTAGCCGGCGTCATCGGCGTGAGCAACATTATGATGGTGACGGTGAGAGAAAGAACTACCGAAATTGGTATCAGACGTGCCATCGGTGCACAACCCAAAGATATATTGGAACAGATACTTGCCGAAAGTATGGTGCTGACATCCATTGCCGGACTGTTTGGTATCTGTTTCGCGGTTTTAGTGCTTCAGGTGCTCGAAGTAGGAGTGAATTCAGGCGATACATTTAGTGGAATTCAATTTCAAGTTTCCTTTATGGTCGCCATCGGAGTAGCATTCTTACTATTGACATTAGGCATGCTTTCCGGATTGGCTCCAGCTTTCCGCGCTTTGGCCATAAAACCGATAGATGCGATTAGAGATGAATAAAATATAAAAAATAAGATAGACACAATTATGAAAAAGTTCTTTAAAATCTTGCTGTTCGTTGTAATAGCTTTAATTTTCGTCGGAACATTTGCGTTCCTTTATACGAAGTCGAAGCCAAAAGAGGTGATTTATGATACCTATACGGCTACTATTGGCAATTTGGAAAAAACTACAGTGGCTACTGGTACTATCGTACCAAGGGATCAGATTCTTATCAAGCCTCAGATATCGGGTATTATCAGCGATATTTATAAGAAGGCTGGAGAAAAGGTTCACAAGGGAGAGATTATTGCCAAAGTTCGTGTCATACCCGATTTGTCGAATCTTAATTCTGCCGACAGTAGAGTTCGTCTTGCTATGATTAATTTGAATCAGTATCAGAAAGACTTCGACCGTATGAAGAAACTTTTCGAAGACAAACTGGTGAGTCGGGAAGATTACGAGAAGAGCATGCTCACGCTGAATACCGCCAAGCAAGAACTGGCTGCTTCGAAAGACGCTTTGCAGATTATAAAAGAAGGTATCACGAAGAATAGCGCATCATTCAGCAGCACATTGATACGATCTACTATCGATGGCCTTATTCTTGATATTCCAATTAAGAAAGGTAACTCGGTGATTATGAGTAATACTTTCAACGATGGAACAACAATAGCTACTGTTGCCAACATGAGCGATTTGATATTCGATGGTAATATCGATGAAACTGAAGTAGGGTTGCTTCATGAGGGCATGCCGATGACTTTGACTATCGGCGCGCTTCAAAATCTTACTTTCGATGCTTCTTTGGAATATATTTCTCCGCAAGCGACAAAGCAGAATGGTGCCAATCAGTTCGAAATAAAGGCGGCTGTCAAAGCTACACACGCCAATATTCGTTCGGGCTATTCGGCTAATGCCAAGATTGTGCTTCAACGTGCATCCAATGTGATGTTGATTGCCGAAGGAGCTGTAGAGTACAACGGCAACAATGCTTACGTTTATGTGATGACGGAGCCTGAACCTCATCAAAAGTTCCGTAAACAGCTTGTTGTCATCGGAATGAGTGATGGTGTGAACATCGAAATCAAACAAGGCTTGAAGAAGGGTGACAAAGTTAGAGGAGATGTGCATCAGGCTGATGATAAGAAAAAAGGAAATGATGGCAAAAATTAGTAATAAGGAATAATATGAAGATAAGAACGATTATATTGTTGATTGCTGTGGGGCTCTTGCCGATGGGCCTTAACGCCCAGACAGAGCAACAGCCTGCTTCGTGGACACTGAAACAATGCATCGATTATGCTATTACTCATAATGTGGGCGTTCAACAGTCGGCTGTATCGGCACGCCAACAAGAGGTGACAGTCAATACCAGCAAGTGGGCGCGTCTGCCCGAAGTGAGCGGTTCGGCTGGTCAGAACTGGTCGTGGGGACGTACCGCTTCGCCGCAAGATAACTCTTATATCTCTTCAAATAGTAGCAATTCGAGCTTTTCGGTGGGTGCCAGTATTCCGCTATTCACCGGCTTCAAGATACCGAATCAGTATAAGTTGTCGCAAATTCAGTTGAAAGCTGCTTTGGCCGATTTACAGAAGGCGAAAGAGGACCTTTCTATCAATGTAGCATCAAGCTATCTTCAGGCATTGCTCAATAAAGAATTGCTGAAGGTTGCCGAAGAACAGATTACATTGAGCAAAGAGCAGCTCGATAGATTGGTAAAGATGGAAGAGGTAGGCAAAGCCTCTCCGGCACAAGTTGCCGAGGCACGTGCTACTGTTGAGTCGAATAAATTGTCGGCAGTTCAGAGCGACAATACCTACAAATTGTCTATTCTCGATTTGACTCAGTTGTTAGAGTTGCCAACTCCCGATGGCTTTGAAATCGCTCAGCCCGACCTTCAGCTATTAATTTCTAAATTGACTCCTCCCGACGAACTTTATCAGACTGCTATGGCACAGAAATCGAGTATCTTGGCTGCCCAATATCGTTTGGAAGGAAGCGATTTGAGTATCAAAATAGCAAGATCAGGCTATATGCCTACCGTTTCTATGAATCTCGGTTTGGGCACGAGCTACTATACAATGTCTGGTGCTACTGTCTCAAGCTTTTCAAGCCAGATGAAGAACAACTTGAACAAATACATCGGTATGAGTCTGTCTGTGCCTATTTTCGATAGATTTACTACTCGCAATAATATCAGAACTGCCAAGCTGCAGCAACTCAATTACTCTTTGCAGCTGGAAAATACCAAGAAGGTCTTTTATAAGGAAATCCAACAGGCGTGGTACAGTGCTGTAGCTGCCGAAAATAAATATAAATCAAGTCAATCGGCTCTTGATGCAGCCAAAGAGTCTTTCTTGTTGATGCGCGCCAAATATGAGAATGGCAAGGCTACAGCAGTCGAATACAACGAATCGCAACAGAAACTTAGAAATGCGGAATCTACTTTGCTTCAAGCCAAATATGATTATATTTTCAGAAGTAAAATACTCGATTTCTATAAGGGTGAACAAATAAAATAGAGATTCATCAATCTACTTCAACCTCTATAGCTATTACCACTGCCCGTTTGGGCCTAAATCTGTCGTTCCACAATCGTGAGTTGATCGAATCACGGTTGTGGAACGATCAACTCACATATGTGATTCGATCGACTCACGGCCGTGGAACGCGAACTTATTCTTCTAGTTGACAAAGAAAATACAGGTCGGTTCGGTTCATAGTTCAATAAAAAGGCTCTGTTTTATAGGGAAAATCCTACCGAAAAAAAGAGAAATCCTGCTTGAAGGGGGAAAATCATTTCTTAACTTTGTGTCATAGAAATAGGAACAATACACACCAATAAAAACGATAAAGTTATGAAACGATTAATGATGATTCTTATGGTATTGAGCTTCACACTCGGTATCTCTGCTGCAAGTGAAAGCAGTATTCGCTCAAGAGCATTATTCTTGACCGATAAGATGGCTTACGAGCTTCGTCTAAATTCTTCTCAGGTAGATGATGTTTACGAAATCAATTACGATTTCTTTAATGCCGTAGGTGATATAATGGACAATACGTTGAGGGGAGAAAGCTGGGCTCTCGACGAGTATTATGATGCTCTTGATATCCGCAACGATGATATGCGCTATGTGCTTAGTGCAGTGCAATACAACCGTTTCTTGAATCTGGAATATTTCTCTCGCCCTATCTATCAGACTTCTAGTACTTGGAAATTGCGCATTTATTTCCGTTACCCCAATATGAACAAGTATTATTATGGCAGACCTAGTTGCTATAATACTTATTATGGCGACCATTATCGTAGCAATTTCTCATACTCTAGTTATTATCGCAACAGATATCCGAATATATCACATACCAATATTTCTTTCCGTAAGAATGGCCAGGGATATTATTACAATAATTATGCCCGTGATTTCAATAATGGCGGATATAAAGTTAAAGCAAGAAAGGGTTATCAAGACGAGAACAATAATGGTATGAGCCAACGCAATTCCAATAATAGTTATAATAGTGGCAATCGCAATACTATCATTAATAATTCTTATAATAATGGAGGACGCAACACTATAAATAATAATTCTAATAATGGCAATAGGAATTCTTACAATAGCGGCAATACCAATAGGAATAATAACAATGGTATATTCAATGGAAACAGAGATAGAAGTAATACATACAATAATGCAGGAAACGGAAATACCAATAATAATAGGGGTAACAATGCTTATAAGAAGAGCAATGACAACAGCAACAGCAGTAATAGAGATTTCGGGGGAAGCAGAGTAAACAGGAATCGCAACCAACAGGATGCTCCGAGTACCCGGTCATCTCAAGGATCTAATCAGAACAAGTCTAACAATCAGAATACGATGAATAAGGATAACAATTCTTCTTATCGTTCAAGAAGATAGCAACGACGAATCTCTTAATTATATCATCAAGCCCCGATACGAACCATTATTAATGGATTGTGTCGGGGCTTCTAATATTGTTGAAAGATATGTCTTATTCGTCTTTCTTGCGTATCTCAACTCTGCGAATCTTGCCACTGATAGTCTTAGGCAATTCGTCTACAAATTCTACGACGCGGGGATATTTGTAGGGGGCAGTGACACGTTTCACATGGTTTTGTATCTCTTTGATGAGTGCATCTCCGGCTTTGTCTTTGTATTCTTTGGCAAGTACGATAGTTGCCTTTACTACTTGACCGCGAATCTCATCTGGAACAGCAGTAACAGCACATTCAACAACGGCAGGATGAGTCATCAGTGCACTTTCTACTTCGAACGGCCCGATGCGGTAGCCCGAACTCTTAATTACATCATCTGCACGGCCTACAAACCATAAGTAACCGTCTTCATCACGCCAAGCTACATCTCCTGTATAGTAGATGCCGTCGTGCCAAGCGTCTTTGGTGATTTCGGGAGCACGGTAGTATTCTTTGAAAAGGCCTAATGGCTTTCCTTTATCGGTGCGGATCACAATTTGTCCTTGTTCTCC
>DAIUBN010000113.1:0-4521 GCA_036846645.1 Bacteroidaceae bacterium
CGATGAGTTTCATGTAGGAACCTGTTTGAAACACTTTATGGCCTACGGCGTGCCGGTATCGGGCAAAGATCGTACTCCATCTTCGGTGACCGACAGAGATCTTCGTGAGAAGTATTTCATGCCGTTCCTTGAGGCAGCACGTGCCGGAGCCTTGTCACTCATGCCTAACTCGTCACTTAATATGGGCATTCCGTTTCATGCCAACAAAACATTACTTACCGATTGGTTGAAAGACCAACTCAACTGGGATGGTATGATTGTGACCGACTGGGCTGATATCAACAACCTTTGTCTGCGCGACCACATTGCAGCCACTAAGAAAGAAGCCATCAAGATTGCCATCAATGCTGGTGTCGATATGTCGATGGTGCCCTACGAAGTGAGCTTCTGCGACTATCTTAAAGAATTGGTGAATGAAGGCGAAGTGCCGATGAGCCGTATCGATGATGCAGTGCGCCGTATTCTCAGACTCAAATATCGTTTGAATCTCTTCGATAAACCTGATTGGAATATCAAGAAGTATAAGAAGTTTGGTAGCAAGGAGTTCAGCGACGATGCATTGAAGTTTGCCGAAGAGTCGGAAGTGCTGTTGAAGAACAACGACAACATTCTGCCTCTTAAGAAAGATGCCAAGATACTGCTTGCCGGACCGAATGCCAACACCATGCGTTGTATTAATGGTGGCTGGACTTACTCTTGGCAAGGAGATAAGGTTGACGAGTGTGCTCAGCAATACAATACGATTTACGAAGCCATGTGCAATAAATTTGGTAAAGACAATGTGACGTTGCAGCAAGGTGTGACTTATAATGAGAAGGGACAGTACTTCGAAGAGAATACTCCCGATATAGAAAATGCAGTGAAAGCTGCCGGGAGTGTAGATGTCATTGTAGCTTGTGTTGGAGAAAATTCTTACGCCGAGACACCGGGCAATATGTCCGACCTGCGTTTGTCGGAGAATCAGCGCAATCTGGTCAAAGCTCTGGCAAAGACCGGCAAACCCGTTGTTCTGATATTGAATGAAGGTCGCCCTCGTATTATAGAAGATATCGAACCGCTTACTAAAGCAGTGGTCAACATTATGCTTCCCGGCAATTATGGTGGCGATGCTCTTGCCAATCTGCTGGCAGGCGATGCCAACTTCTGCGCCAAGCTGCCGTTTACTTATCCACATCATTCTAATGCATTGTGCACTTACGACTTCAAACCCTGTGAAAGTATGGGCCAGATGGGTGGTAACTATAACTATGATGCTGTGATAGATGTTCAATGGCCGTTCGGTTTCGGATTGAGCTATAATACCTATAAATATAGTAACTTCAAAGTGGACAAGAGCTCTTTCAATGCAGCCGACGAACTGACCTTTACTGTCGATGTGACCAATAATGGCAGTAGAGTAGGCAAGGAGCCCGTTCTGTTGTTCTCTTCCGACCTCATAGCTTCTATCTCTCCCGACAAGCAACGTCTGCGCAACTTCGATAAGATTGAATTGCAACCGGGCGAAACAAAGACGGTGACCATGAAAATAAAAGCTTCAGATTTGGCTTTCGTCGGTTTGGATAATAAATGGACACTAGAGAAAGGCGAGTTCAGAATGATGTGCGGCAATCAAAGTCTCAATATTAACTGTACCGCAACGAAAGTCTGGGATACACCGAATATAGAAGAATAATGGGCTCTTCGCCACTTTAGGTGGAAGTTGAACGGATTATCAAGTCAACTGAATTATTAACTTCGAAGAAGTTTCCCCTGTAGAAACCCCAGGCAGAAGGGATGGAACATCCCGACTTCCTGGGGTAGAGACACCCACAGTGACTTGAACCTCGAAGAGGTTCCCTTTCTCTTAATAAGTCAGCGTCTTCGACGATGAAAGAAGGAGTCAGTAACTTACCCCAGGTAGAAAAGAAATCACTGCGTTCATCTTTTCTGCCTGGGGTTTCTGCAAGGGAAACCTCATTCGAGGTTGATCTTTGCTGATATTTTATTTATTAAGGAGATTTGAGTTTCCACCTAAAGTGACGAAGAACCATATAATTTGCTGCTAAAATGTTGTATTATTGATATTTGTTTATTATATTTGCTATCACGAAAGATTAATAATTTTTGTCATATTGAAGAACAGGGTTAAAAGATTGTGTCCGTTAGCTCTTTTATTCATAGCGTTTCTTTGTTGTAATTCTAATCTATACTCTCAAACCAATCCTTATAAGATAAATGATGAGTTGTATGTTTATTACAGCAAATGTATTCGGAATATCAGGGACAAGCAAGTGTTGGCTATGTCTGACACTTTGATTGCCATGTGCAAGAAAAAACATGATTTGAAAGCCCAATGCCTCGCTATGGATGTTAAAGGCGAATATTATTACTTTCAAGGCGATGTTGACAATCTCAAGAGAGAGATAGTGAAGATTGGCAATTTTGCACGAACCACTCCCTTTACCCAATATGTCTTTTCTATTTGGAACCGTTTGATCACATATTACCTCATCCACGAACGTTATGACTTAGCACTTATAGAGATTCATAAGTATCAAAAAGAGGCGCTCAAATTGAATGATAAATATGGCATTGGAAATTCGTTTAGGAAATTGTCAGAGTTGTATTCTCTTCAAGGCAATCGTGATTTGGCTTTGAAAGAAATGAATAAAGCGGTGAACTATTTTAGTAATAATGGCAAGCAGTCTGACCTC
The DNA here is from genome assembly GCA_036846645.1 of Bacteroidaceae bacterium. GTDB lineage: Bacteria > Bacteroidota > Bacteroidia > Bacteroidales > Bacteroidaceae > JAAYUD01. The sequence goes on from DAIUBN010000113.1 coordinate 2,694, forward strand.
TTTGATATTTATGGCAGTATGGCCAATATTTATAGAGAATATAAGGATAATAAGAAAGCAGAAGAATACTATCAGAAAGCTATCGATGCTTGTGGAGTGGAGAGCACTATAGGGAGATACTATCTTGGAATGGCAGATGCGGCTTTAGAGGAAGGTGATATGTCTAAGCTAAAAAAATATATGCAGCTCCTTAACGCTTGGAAGAAAAAATATCAGCTACCAGTTGCTACGTATGAAATAGAATCTCGTTTTTTGGTAAGTTATTATATTATGACTAAAGAATACGAAAAGGCTTTAGAAAGAGCAAAAGGGATGAAGTCGGAGTATAATAAGTGTTTAGGACTTAGTAGGATTTACTTAGCAATGGGAGAATATGAAAAGGCATATAACAATTTACTTACTGCACATCGTCTGAGGGATGAATATATGACTTCAGCACAGCAAAAGACATTGGCCGAATATACTGCACGATTTGATAATGATAGGATTCAAAATGAAAAGAATCTGTTGGAATTGAAGAATACGAAACTCAAGATAGACCAACTTCGAACTCGAGACAGAATGTTGCTGTTCGAAAAAGAAAGAAATGGTCTGAAACTATCTAATGCCCAATTGGAAATTCTAAATCGAGGATTGGCACTACAGAGGGCGAAGTCGGAGACTGCACGGCAGAAAAGTGATGCTCGATATCAGAAGAGTAAAGCTTTGGCTGCTATTCAGGAGGCTGCTGCCAATAGAAAGATGACTTTCATTCTCATTCTCCTTCTTATTGCAGTCATCATGGGCTTTGTCTCTTATATTATTCTACGTTTAAGATCGAGCAAGCGGTTGAAGGCCGAAATGAACGAGGTGAAGAAAGCTCGTAACGAGGCTGAGATAGCAAGAGAAGAGGCAGAAAGAGCAAATCAGCTCAAGACACTTTTTTTGCAGAATATGAGTCACGAACTACGTACACCACTCAATGCTATTGTCGGTTTTTCGGAAATGCTGGCAGATACGTCTATTCCTATCAGTGACGCCGAAAAAGCACAATTTGTCGGACTCGTTCAGTCCAATTCAAAACTGTTGACGACATTAGTAAATGATGTACTCGATTTGTCGACACTCGAAAGTGGAGGTTACGAACCCGAGATACAGGAATTCAGCGCTTCCAATTTGTGTGAACAGGCAGTATCTATGTTGATTAATAGAGTTCCCGTGAATGTTGTACTCCGTTTTGTTAAGCCTTCTGAAGATTTGATGCTTAAGTCAGATCGAACTCGAGTGTTGCAGGTGCTTACTAATTTTCTAACTAATGCATGCAAGTATACAGAGAAGGGAAGTATAGTGCTGACATTTGATAGACAGCCCTCACAAGTTGTATTCTCGGTGACTGATACCGGATGCGGTATCTCGGCAGAGAACTCGGAACGTATTTTCGACCGTTTTGAGAAACTCAACTCATTTAAACAGGGTAATGGACTAGGCTTGAATATCTGTCGTAGTGTTGCTCATCTGCTCCATGGTGAGATTTTGCTCGATACTTCTTATACTGGTGGTTCGCGTTTTCTTTTTACCTTGCCTTCATCAGTTTTTGTTTTGAATTAAATTTCGTTCCTTATTTATTTTGTACTGCTTTCGGTTTGCACACTTTGGCTTTGCCCAAGATAGGCTGCACCTCAGCATTAAAAATAAATTTCGTTCCTTATTTATTTTGTACTGCTTTCGGTTTGCACACTTTGGCTTCGCCCAAGATAGGCTGCACCTCAGCATTAAAAATAAATTTCGTCCCTCATTTATTTTGTACTGCTTTCGGTTTGCACACTTTGGCTTCGCCCAAGATAGGCTG
>DAIUBN010000113.1:4621-10072 GCA_036846645.1 Bacteroidaceae bacterium
AGCATTAAAAATAAATTTCGTCCCTCATTTATTTTGTACTGCTTTCGGTTTGCACTATCTTTGCACTATATATAATAAGGTGTAATACGAAATGAAAATATTTCAGTGCAATAAGATTAAGGAACTTGATCAGTATACAATAGAGCATGAACCTATTCGTTCTATCGATTTGATGGAAAGGGCTGCAACAGCTTTGACTGATGCTATTGTTGGACGATGGTCTGTAGATACTCCATTTGTTGTTTTTGCCGGACAAGGCAATAACGGCGGTGATGCACTGGCTGTAGCTAGGATGCTCACCGAAAAAGGATATGATGTAGAAACTTTCTTATTCAATACTTCTAATCAATTGTCGGAAGACTGTACTACTAACAGAGATCGCTTGATGAACATAGAAGGCGTGAAGTTTGTAGAAGTGACTAAGCAGTTCCAAATTCCGCAACTTACTTTCAATCATGTGGTGATTGACGGTTTGTTTGGTACTGGATTGAATAAGCCTTTGACAGGGGGATATGCCGGTTTGGTGAAATTCATCAATTCTTCTGATGCTACTGTCGTATCTCTCGATGTGCCTTCTGGACTTAATGGTGATGGCATTCAGTTCGAAGTATATCCACCTATTGTTGTGAAGGCCGACCTGACACTTACTTTGCAAAGACCAAAACTGGCTTTCTTTTTTGCCGAAAACGCAGAGTATGTTGGAACCTACGATGTGTTGGATATTAGTTTGAGCAAGGAGGGGATGGATAAAATGTACACACCTTTTTCTCTTGTCGAAGAAAATGATGTCGCTGATTTAGTCAAACCACGTGGTAAGTTTGCCCATAAAGGAGATTTCGGTCATGCACTGCTTGTTGCCGGTTCGTATGGTATGGCCGGTGCGTCGATAATGGCAGCCAAGGCTTGTCTTAAATCTGGCGTCGGGCTACTTACGGTTCATACTCCGTCACTCAATCTCCCAATATTACAGACAGTCGTGCCAGAAGCTATGGTAGAGTCTGATATGAATGAACTCTATTTCTCAACACCGATGTCAATCGAGAAATATGATGCTATAGCCATGGGACCAGGATTGGGACAACGTGAAGAGACGGTTGAGGCTTTTCTGTTGCAACTCGAAGAATGTCAATCTCCATTGGTCCTTGATGCCGATGCATTGAATATATTGTCAGACAACAAGGAATATCTGAAGAAGTTGCCTGCTAACTCTATACTGACACCGCATCCCAAAGAATTGGAACGTTTGGTCGGAACATGCAGCAGTTCGGCAGAACGACTACACAAAGCTATCGAGTTGTCGGTATCGACACATGCTTATATTGTTTTGAAAGGTGCTTATTCGGCAGTGATCTCTCCCGATGGAAGTTGCGTATTCAATACTACCGGTAATGCTGGAATGGCAACAGGAGGTAGCGGCGATGTGCTGACCGGCATCATGCTGGCTTTGCTTGCCCAAGGCTATACTGCAGAAGAAACAGCAACTCTTGCTACCTATCTTCATGGATTGGCTGGTGATATAGCAGCCGAAAAATTAGGAATGGTATCAATGACGGCGATGGATATCGTCGAAGCTCTGCCCGAAGCTTGGAAACGATTCGAATAATGAAAAAGATTTTTAATTAAGATATAGTGGTATGATGAACAAAAAAATTGCTTTAATTCTTGGGTTATCTGCTTGTGCACTGGTTCAGGTGTCGGCTCAATACAATAAATTTTTTAATAAGGACGGCGCAAAGTCGGCTTATGGTGTTCAATATGTATTGCCAAAGACGTATCTCGATATTCAGCTCACAGAGAAGAAAACAGTTTTCACGCCTGGAGAACTTTGTCAATATGCCGAACGTTATCTGAAACTTACTGATGTTCCTACCGAGGCATCGACGAGATGGACTTTTAAAAGTGCGAAGATGATACTCAATTCTCGTCCCGATAGTTCTAAAGTATTTTTTGTCCCGATGAGCGAGAAGATTACCGCTCCGTTAATGGAACTTACTTCTGATGGCGTAGTGAAATCTATCAATATGTCGCTACAACCCGCAGTAACAACTTCTGATAATGTAGCAGCTGCTCAGGTAGTAGTGAAAGAAGAAAAAGGCATCGATCCGCATTCTTTATTATCTGAAGAGATATTGATGGCAGGCTCCACAGCTAAGATGGCTGAACTGATTGCCAAAGAAATCTATAATATTCGCGATAGCCGTAGCTCGCTGATCAAGGGCGAAGCTGATAATCTACCAAAGGATGGAGCACAGCTCAAACTGATGCTCGACAATCTCAATGCTCAAGAAAAGGCACTCACTTCAATGTTCACCGGAACTTATAAGTACGAAGAAAAAACGGTGACAGTGCCCGTCGAGATATCGGAGATGAAAGATAAAGTGGTATTCCGCTTTTCGGATGCTTTCGGATTGGTAGACAAAGATGATTTGAGCGGTCGCCCCTTCTTGATGACGATTCAAAAAGTTGAGACTACAGATTTGCAGGCTCAGAATGAGGATAAAAAGAAAAAGGAAGAGAACGAAGGTGTTGCATATAATTTGCCTGGCAGAGCACTGATTGCTCTAGCTGATGGCAACAATCAAGTCGCTTCTGCCGATTTCCAAGCTACTCAGTTTGGTAGTGTAGGCTATCTAGCTCCTACCTTATTTAATAAGAAGACAACGGTTAGTGTACGTTTCGACCCAATGACAGGTGCTTTACTCAAGATAGATAGGACAGATTTAGGGAAATAATCCCTACAATATAAATTTATCATGAAGAAATCTAATTTTTTATTTCAATTTTTGGTAGTGGCACTCTTGTCTATTGCCTTTGCGACTACTGCGGGTGCTCAACACAATAATAAACTGCGTTTCAAAACAGATGGTACATTCAAAATAGTTCAATTTACTGATACCCATATCGTGTGGAACGATTCTCGGTCGGATGTAGCATACGAATGTATCGATAAAGTGGTGAAATCAGAAAATCCTGATTTTATTATTCTCACTGGAGATATTATTTATAGCGAACCGGCAATAGATAATTTCAAAAAGGTGATGAACTATGTATCTCAATACAAAATACCGTTTGCTTTTGTCTTCGGCAATCATGATCATCAGTTTAATGTAACCGATAGTGCGTTGTTGGCTTCAGTAAAGAATGTACCTTATAATATGACTACTACAGTTCCTGGCATCTCAGGAGATTGCAACTTCGATTTGCCGGTTTATGCTCCTAATGGAAAGAAGGTAGAAGCGGTGCTGTATGGATTGGACTCTCACAACGATTCTCGTCTAGGCAAGGTTGGTGTGAAGGGCTATGACTATATTTATCGCGACCAGATAGATTGGTATGCTCGCACTTCGAAAGGTTATACTCAGAAGAATAATGGTACCCCGTTGCCTTCGTTGGCATTCTTTCATATTCCACTCCCCGAATATTGGGATGCAGCTATCGACCCTGTAGCTATTCTTTATGGTAGCCGTCGCGAGCCGATGTGCAATCCTAAGTTGAATAGCGGTCTGTTCTGTGCGATGAAAGAACAAGGTGATGTGATGGGCATGTTCTGCGGCCACGACCATGATGACGACTATGCAGTAGCATATTATGGTGTACTACTGGCATACGGCCGTTTTTCGGGAGGCAATACCGAATATAATCATTTGAATTGTAACGGTGCCCGTATTATAGAGATGAAACAAGGAGAACGCTCTTTCAAAACTTGGATTCGTCTGCGCAACGGGGCAGTGGAGCAAAGCACTGAATTTCCAAAAGACTATGTGAACAAATAATTGAGAAGTTCTCTTATACCTTATATAATATAGGAACAAAAAAAGATGTATCAAAATCGATACATCTTTTTTTATTAATGGTAAGTGCTTACCTAGCCGATTAAAGCAGGTTGAGTTGTTTAAAGCACTTTATGAGTTTGTCGACAGCGAAGTCGATTTGTTCTTTAGAGTGAGTTGCCATCAGAGCTACACGAATCAGTGTATCTTCTGGAGCACATGCTGGCGGAATAACCGGATTAACAAATACACCTTCGTCAAAAGCCAACTTCGTTACCTTGAAGGTCTTTTCCATATCACGAACGTAGAGTGGAATGATTGGAGTCTCTGTATCGCCGATTTCGAAACCTGCGTCGCGGAAACATTTCAAAGCATAGTTCGTCAACTTCCAAAGATGTTCCATGCGTTCTGGTTCAGTCTTAATAATGTGGAGAGCTGCACGGGCTGCTGCTGTTGCGGCAGGAGTATTGCTGGCACTGAATATATAAGAACGAGCATTATGGCGAAGATAGTTGATCACACACTTATCTGCTGCGATGAAGCCGCCGATAGATGCAAGTGATTTACTGAAAGTACCCATAATGAGGTCTACATCCTTAGTGAGTCCGAAGTGATTGCAAGTACCGCGTCCTTGTTTGCCAAGAACACCAAGGCCATGAGCCTCGTCTACCATAATAGAAGCATTATATTGTTTGCTTAGACGAACAATATCGGGCAGTTTAGCAATATCACCTTCCATACTGAACACGCCATCGACAACAATAAGTTTCACTGCTTCAGGTTCGCATTTCTTCAACTCTTTTTCGAGAGCTTCCATGTCATTGTGTTTGTACTTAAGGCAAGTAGCAAACGACAGACGGCGTCCGTCGACAATGGAAGCATGGTCGCGCTCATCGCAGATGATATAGTCACCACGTCCTGCAGCGCTAGAAATCACGCCCAAATTAACTTGAAAACCTGTAGAGAATGATATTGCATCTTCTTTGCCAACAAATTCTGCGAGTTCTTTTTCAAATTCTACATGCAGGTCTAGTGTACCGTTTAGAAAACGAGAACCTGCGCATCCTGTTCCGTATTTTCGTGTAGCTTCAATAGCAGCCTCTTTAATACGAGGGTCATTGGTCAGTCCCATATAAGAGTTGGAACCAAACATTAGAACTTTCTTTCCACTCATGACAACCTCTGTGTCTTGAGCGCTATCAATGCAACGAAAGTAAGGGTATACGCCCTTTGCCATCACTTGTTGAGGAAGGTCGTATTTAGATAACTTGTCTTGTAATAAACCCATGTATTTATCGTTAATTATGGCTGCCATCGTTTGGCAGCATGTTTATTTTCTTACTTTTGAAAGCGCAAAGATACTAAAAATTGTTTTTTATATTGCAAAATAGCGATTTTTTTTGCATAACTTATAGATAGAACGCTTAAAAATTCGATTTAATGGAAATATGTATTAATTTTGCCGGCTGAAACAGTTGACGATTGCGGAATGAAGAAGATAGTTACTGTAATAGTAAATCCTATTTCCGGCACGAAGGATAAGGAAAGTATCAAGCGTATCATTACAGAGACGCTTGACGCAGAACGCTTTACTGTTAATGTGGTAACAACGCTCTATGCAGGCCACGGTGCAGAGATAGCTGTTCTTGAAAAAGAAAAGCATACAGATGTTGTTGTTGCT
>DAIUBN010000114.1:0-10004 GCA_036846645.1 Bacteroidaceae bacterium
AGAATAGACTGACAATCTATTTAAATATCAATGTAGTCAGATTATTTTCAGATAATTTCTCGTTGGCTATTTCTATCAATTCATCGGATGTCAGAGCATCAATACGTCTGCAAGCTTCATAAAGCGTATCATAACGATTGAAATGTAAGTAGGTCTTCGCCATGTCGAGCGCATTGTTCTCGTCGTTCTCTGAGGCAATACTCATCTGCCCGATAAGCTGTTGCTTGGCAATAGATAGTTGTATCGGATTCAGCTTCTTCTCTCTCAACTTTTTCAATTCGCTTTTGACAAGACGTATGCAACGTTTGGTATCTTCTGGGTCGCTACCAAAATAGATGCAGAATTCTCCAGTATCGGTATATCCTGTGAGACTAGATTCTACTGTATAGACTAGCCCGGAACGTTCTCGGAGTGATAGACTTAGCCTGTTGTTCATAGCAACTCCTCCCAATATATTATTAATAAGGTAGAGCCCTGCCGATTTAGGATGATAAGCTTTGTAAGTAGGACATCCGATAATGACATGGGTTTGATGTGTACCACGGTCAATTTCTACTTGGCGGGCATGATATTCGTCGGGTGCTATTCTGTTTATATCAGTCTTATTGATATTGATATCGTTGGTGTACTTTTGGGCTAGTCGGACAATCTTCTTGAAGTCTTGCTTGCCGGCAACGAACAATATCATGTTGTCCGGCTGATAGAATCTGTTGACGAAGGCTTTACTTTTGGATGTTCCGAACGTGCGGATACTTTTGGCATTTCCTAAGATGTTGCGACCTAAAGGGTGTCCTTTGAAGATGATATTCTCGAATTCGTCATAGATCAGTTCGGTAGGAGTATCTTCGTAAGATTGAATTTCATCCAAGATGACTTCTGTTTCCTTTTCAATTTCGGCGATAGGGAAGGTAGAATGAAAAACGATATCACATAGAAGTTCTAATGCCCGTTCGAAATATTCGTTCAGCACTGTAGCATAGACTGTTGTATCTTCTTTGTTAGTAAAAGCATCGAGATCACCTCCAACATTGCTGAGACGGTTGAGTATCTGAAAAGCTTTACGCTGTTCTGTTCCCTTGAAGATGAGGTGCTCAATAAAGTGAGCCATCCCCGATTCTTCGGGCATTTCGTCGCGGGTTCCTACATTAATAGCGAAGCCGCAGAAAGTAACTTTCGAGAGGGTGGGGTGGTATATAATACGCAACCCATTGTTGAGCGTTATTTCTTGATGTAAGTCGCTCTTATCTTCTTTGTATATATTAAATCTGACCATTAGTTGATTTTTCGGGCACAAAATTACAAAAACTTATTGCAGTTTATAGAAAAATACAGATATTTGTATTAAAATAGAAAAAAGATGATTGACTCTATAAAAGAAATTCTTCAAAAAGAAGCTCAAGCAGTATTGAATATTCCAATAACTGATGCTTACGAACAAGCTGTTGACCTGATTGTTGAGCAAGTACATAATAAAGGTGGTAAATTGGTTACTTCAGGTATGGGAAAGGCCGGCCAGATAGCAATGAACATTGCAACGACTTTTTGCTCTACCGGTATTCCGGCTGTTTTCCTCCATCCAAGTGAGGCTCAACATGGTGATTTGGGTATTCTTCAGGAGAATGATCTCTTACTGATGATTTCTAATTCAGGTAAGACACGTGAAATTGTCGAGCTTACTGCTTTGGCTCATACGTTGAATCCCGTATTGAAGTTTATTGTCATTACCGGCAATCCTAATAGTCCTTTGGCGAAAGAATCTGATGTGTGTATCAGTACCGGTAATCCAAAAGAAGTCTGCCCATTGGGAATGACTCCTACAACATCGACAACAATAATGACCGTTATTGGAGATATTCTGACTGTTGAGACCATGAAAAAGACAGGCTTCACGATCGAAGATTATTCCAAACGTCATCATGGAGGTTATCTTGGAAAGAAGTCGAGAGACTTGTGTAAATAACATTCTTAACTTAAAATCTCTGTAGTTAGCCTAATTAAGGCAAATATCCGATAGAATTCGAAAAGAATCTCTATCTTTGCGAAATGCATATTGGTCAAAATGACTTATTTAATGTGCTAAGATTAGGAGAAGTGTTTATGGTGAAGAAATTGTGGATTTATTTATCTCTGATTCCAATTATTACTTCGTGTGCTCAGACCGCCCCCGATATACTAGTAGCATGTGAAGAAAATAATGTCGGTAATTGCGTCGTAAAGTGGGAAACTTTACCCTCAATTCCCGGTAAGGTGAAGGTATATGCTTCGACCAATCCCAATGCTATTAGTGAGGATGCACCTGTTGCCATGACCGATATTTCTAGTGGCTTTATCACTATTGTCACCAATAATCCTATGACGAGATACTATTTCTTGATGGATTTCAACGGCAAGTATCGTTATAAGGTGGCAGCTCGTAATCTGAACATCGCTGGCATTCAGAACTTCCGTGATTTAGGAGGATATAGAGTGCGCAATGAGAATAAGATAGTTCGCTGGGGTATGCTCTATCGCTCTGCCGATATCGATAATATGGATGCTGAGGCTGTTAGTGCTCTTCATAATCTAGGTATCAAAACCATAATAGACTTACGAGATAGACGAGAGGTGCGCGACCGCTCTCATATCGAAAAAGAATTTAAGGTCATCAATGTTCCGGTTAAAGAAGATGAGATTGATAAATTCTTACGTAAGATTCAACAGAAAGAAGCCATTTGTGATACGGTATCTCGATTGGTAGAACAAAGCAACCGTAAGATGGTGCTTCAAAATATGCCTTCATATCGCAAAATATTCAATGTATTGCTCAATCCCGACAATTATCCTGCTATTATTCATTGTTCTTCAGGCGAAGGCCGTACCGGTATTGTATCGGCATTGATATTGTCTGCCCTCGACGTCAACGATGATGAGATTATGGAAGATTACTGTCTGAGCAACAAATATTTCAAAGTTACCGAATATTCTAAATTTGCCTACGATTTGCCTGCCGAGTACCAAGAAGCAGTAACTACAGTCTTTTCTGCCCGTCAAGACTTCTTGGACGCCGCTTTTGACCAGATTCGTACCAATTTTGGTGATATCGAATCTTATCTTCAGAAGGGCGTCGGATTGAGCAAATCAAAGATTCGTAAATTAAGAAGTATCTTATTGATAGATAATTAAATAATTATCCGTATCTTTGCAGCCAATTTATTAGATACATATAAATAGTTGATGAAGACGTTTGAAGAACTTTGCGTTGCTCCGGCCATACGCAAAGCCATTGAAGAGATGGGATATGAGAATCCCATGCCGGTACAAGAAGAAGTGATTCCTTACTTATTGGGTGAAAACAACGACCTCGTGGCATTAGCCCAAACAGGAACCGGTAAAACAGCCGCTTACGGCATCCCTCTCTTACAAAAGATTGATATTCCCGACCGTTATCCGCAAGCCTTAGTGCTTTGTCCTACTCGAGAACTTTGTCTGCAGATTGCAGACGACATGAGTGACTATGCCAAGTATTTGGATGGTCTTAAAGTGCTGCCTGTCTATGGCGGTTCGTCTATTGAAAGCCAGATTCGTAGTCTGCGTCAAGGAGTTCATGTTGTAGTGGCTACTCCTGGACGTCTCATCGATTTGATGGAACGCAAAACAGTATCTCTTGCCAATGTCAAGAATGTAGTGCTCGACGAGGCCGATGAAATGCTGAACATGGGTTTCACCGATAGTATCAATGCAATTCTGTCTCAAGTTCCCGAAAACCGCAATACTTTGCTTTTCTCGGCAACAATGAGTCAGGAGATTGCTCGTATCTCGAAGAATTATTTGCATGATGCCAAAGAAATTACTATTGGTAAGAGAAACGAAGGCACTGCCAACGTAAAACATGTGATGTATGTGGTTCATGCCAAAGATAAATATGCCGCTTTAAAAAGAATCGTCGACTATTATCCTAGTATATATGGTATCATCTTTTGCCGCACCAAGATTGAAACGCAAGAGGTGGCAGACAAACTGATGCAGGAAGGCTATAATGCCGATGCTTTGCATGGTGATTTGTCGCAGGCCCAGCGCGATACGGTGATGCAGAAGTTTCGTATCAAGAATCTTCAGCTGTTGGTCGCTACCGATGTGGCAGCCCGCGGATTGGATGTAGAGAATCTTACTCACGTTATCAATTATGGTTTGCCAGATGATGTAGAGAACTATACTCATCGTAGTGGACGTACCGGACGTGCCGATAAAACTGGTACTTCTATCGCTATTATCAATCTTCGTGAAAAAGGCAAGATTCGTCAGATAGAGAAGGTTCTTGGAAAGCAGTTTGCTGTTGGCGAGATGCCAACCGGTAAGCAGATTTGTGAGAAGCAGCTCTTCAAGGTGATTGATGATTTGGAAAAGGTCAAAGTCAACGAAGAAGAGATCGAACCCTATATGACCGAAGTTTATCGTAAACTCGATTGGCTCAGCAAGGAAGATGTTATCAAACGTCTTGTTTCTCATGAGTTCAATCGTTTCTTGGAATATTATAGAGGACACGATGAACTCGACATCCCTACCGAAAGAAGTGGCGAACGTGGTAGCAGAGGTATGTCTTCTCGTTCTGGAAGAAGCAGAGGAGAACGTTCTACTAAGGCCGAACCTGGATTCATCCGTTTCTTTATCAACCTCGGCAAGATGGATAATTTTTATGCCAAAGAGCTGATACAGATGGTCAACTCCAAGATACGTGGCAAACGTATTGATATAGGCCGAATAGACTTGATGAAGAACTTCTCTTTCTTTGAAGTAGATGAGAAGCAAGCTCCACTTATTCCGAAAGCACTCAACAAAGCGCAGTTCAACGGACGCCAGGTTGTAGTAGAAGAAACAAAGGATGGCGATGCACCTTCATCAGAAAGATCTTCTTATAGAAGTGATGATTTCCATGGCGACCATAAGAAGAGAGAATATGGTGGCAGAAAGAAAGAATACGGTGAGAGGAAGGAATATGGAGAGAAGAAAGAATATGGTGGAAAAAGAGAAGACCGTTCTTCTAAGAAAAGAGAATCTTCTCCGAAGAGATCTGAGCCAAAGAAGGAATATAAAAAAGACGATTGGCGTCAGTTCTTCCAAACTCCATTTGATGAGGGAGGCAAGAAGAGAAAGAAAAAATAGAAAGATATTCTATAATGAAAGGCTGTTGGTTGAAAATACCGACAGCCTTTTTCTTCTATAGGCCTAATGGGGGCTTATTAGCCTTATAAGGCCTATACAATCTCTTTGATGGCTAATAAAAAAAGCATTGTGTACTTTTGTGCACAATGCTTTTTGAGGTTATAGAGTATCTCGTTTATTAAACGAGTTTCTTCAATAGCGATACAATACTTACCTTGTCGGCAATGATGTTGTTGAGTTCGGCAATAGGCACTCTTTCTTGTTGCATGGTGTCTCGGTTGCGGAGTGTTACGCAGTTGTCGTTTAGAGTATCGTGGTCTACTGTGACGCAGTAGGGAGTACCGATAGCATCTTGACGACGATAACGCTTACCAATACTGTCTTTCTCGTCGTACTGGCAATTGAAGTGGAACTTCAAATCGTCTACAATCTTCTGAGCTACTTCTGGCAGTCCGTCTTTCTTGACGAGAGGAAGAACAGCAAGTTTCACAGGAGCTAGAGGTGCAGGCAGTTTCAATACGATACGGGTCTCACCATTCTCGAGCGTTTCTTCTTTGAAAGAAGAACTCATCACGCTGAGGAACATACGGTCCAGACCGATAGAGGTCTCAACACAATAAGGAGTATAAGATTCACCGAGTTCGGGATCGAAGTACTTGATGCTCTTGCCCGAGAACTTCTCATGTTGCGAGAGGTCGAAATCGGTACGAGAGTGAATACCTTCTACTTCTTTGAATCCGAAAGGCATAAGGAACTCGATATCTGTTGCGGCATTAGCATAGTGAGCCAATTTCTCATGGTCATGGTAACGATAATGGTCGTCGCCGAAGCCAAGGGCCTTATGCCATTTCAAACGATGCTCTTTCCAGTAAGCAAACCATTTCATCTCTTCGCCCGGGCGGCAGAAGAATTCCATTTCCATCTGCTCGAACTCTCTCATTCGGAAGATGAACTGACGTGCAACGATTTCGTTACGGAAGGCTTTACCGATTTGAGCGATACCGAAAGGAATCTTCATACGGCCTGTCTTCTGAACGTTGAGGAAGTTGACAAATATACCTTGTGCTGTTTCTGGACGAAGATAAACTTTCATCGCTCCATCGGCAGTAGAACCCATTTCGGTAGAGAACATCAGATTGAACTGACGAACGTCGGTCCAATGGCAAGTGCCCGAGATAGGATCGACAATCGCTTCGTCGACGATAATTTGTTTCAGCTCGTTGAGGTCGTTGTCGTTCATCGCTTTCTTATAACGTTCGTGAAGAGCATCGCGTTTCTCTTGGTGCTCCAAAACACGGGCGTTGGTAGTGCGGAACTGCTGTTCGTCGAATGCGTCGCCGAAACGTTTGGCAGCTTTGGCTACCTCTTTATTAATCTTATCATCGTATTTGGCTATCTGGTCTTCGATAAGAACATCGGCACGATAGCGTTTCTTAGAATCTTTATTGTCTATCAAAGGATCGTTGAAGGCATCAACGTGGCCCGATGCTTTCCATATTGTAGGATGCATGAAAATGGCAGAATCAATGCCGGTGACATTGCTATGAAGCAGTACCATACTGTCCCACCAATACTTTTTGATATTGTTCTTCAACTCAGCACCCATCTGACCGTAGTCATAAACGGCACCCAATCCGTCGTAGATATCACTCGACGGGAAAATAAATCCATACTCTTTACAGTGCGATACTAATTTCTTAAATACATCTTCCTGTGCCATATCTTTTTAGCTTTAAGCATTTAGAACGTCTCATCAGGGTAAAAACATAACCCTAAGTTTCAGTTCATTTCCAAATAATCTGCAAAGTAAACGATTTTTTTCAATAAAATTCGTATTTTTGCCAATACAACCTTAAAAATTAAGGTGAAATATCAATTTGTTGAAAGAAGATAGGGTATTTATTCAATATGAGCGAAGATATAGAAGACGAAAAGGAAGAAATAAAGGAAGGGAAAGAAGAGCATATCAATTATCAGCCTTCAGATATTCATGATGAAAATGTGAAACATCAACTCACCGGAATGTACGAAAACTGGTTTTTGGACTATGCTTCGTACGTCATTCTGGAAAGAGCGGTGCCAAATATCGACGATGGACTGAAACCTGTTCAGCGTCGTATCTTGCATTCCATGTGGCGTATGGATGACGGACGTTATAATAAGGTAGCGAACGTCATCGGCCATACCATGCAGTTTCATCCTCACGGTGATGCTTCTATCGGTGATGCTTTGGTACAGTTGGGACAGAAAGAATTACTCATCGACCATCAAGGTAACTGGGGTAATATACTGACCGGCGACCGTGCTGCGGCTCCTCGTTATATTGAAGCACGACTATCTAAGTTTGCTCTCGACGTGGTGTTCGACCCGAAGATTACCGATTGGAAGATGTCTTACGACGGCCGTAACAAAGAACCTATTTCTTTGCCGGTTAAGTTCCCTCTACTGCTTGCTCAAGGCGTGGAAGGTATTGCTGTCGGATTGTCTTCGAAGATTCTTCCTCACAATTTCAACGAACTTTGTGATGCTTGTGTCAGCTATCTGAAAGGCGAGCCCTTTCAGCTTTATCCCGACTTCCAGACAGGAGGTGCGATCGATGTGTCAAAGTACAACGATGGAATGCGTGGCGGCACAGTAAAGGTCAGGGCGAAGATTGGCAAACTTGATAATAAAACGCTTGTCATCTCCGAAATACCATACGGCTGCACTACCAGCTCGCTTATCGATTCTATATTGAGAGCAGTAGATAAGGGCAAGATAAAGGTAAGAAAGGTGGACGATAATACCGCTGCCAATGTAGAGATATTGATTCATCTCACACCGGGAACGTCATCAGACAAGACGATTGATGCACTTTATGCCTTTACCGATTGCGAAGTGAGTATCTCGCCCAACTGCTGTATCATTGATAACAAACGTCCTTACTTCCTCACTGTGAGTGATGTTGTGAGACGGTCTACCGATACAACACTCGATTTGCTGCGCAAGGAACTTGAAATTCAACGTGGCGAAATACTCGAGTCGTTGCATTTTGCTTCGCTCGAGAAAATATTTATCGAAGAGAGAATATATAAAGATAGAGAGTTCGAACAAGCCAAGTCGATGGATGCTGCTTGCGAACACATTGACGACAGACTCACTCCGTTCTATCCTCAAATGATAAGAGAGGTGACGAAGGATGATATCTTGAAGTTGATGGAAATTAAGATGGCACGCATTCTGAAGTTCAACACCGACAAGGCCGAAGAGAATATCCTCAAGATGAAAGGCGAACTGGCAGAAGTAGAGAAACATCTGGCCAATCTGGTGGAATATACTTGCGACTGGTTCGACAAACTGAAAAAGAAATATGGAAAGGCTTTCCTGAGACATACCGAACTTCGCAACTTCGATGTGATAGAGGCTGCCAAGGTTGTTGAGGCCAACGAGAAGCTTTATGTAGATAGAGAAGAAGGCTTTATCGGCACTTCGCTCAAGAAAGATGAATATGTAGCCAATTGTTCGGATATTGACGATGTCATTATCTTCTTTAAAGACGGACGATATATCGTGACGTCTGTAGCCGATAAGAAATTTATCGGAAAGAATATTCTTTATGTCAACGTCTTCAAGAAGAACGATGTCCGTACTATATATAATGTAGTATATCGGGACGGCAAGCAAGGCAATTGCTTTATCAAGAGGTTCAATGTCACTTCTATTATTCACGATAAGGAGTATGTCATTACTCAAGGAAATCCCGATTCACGTATTGTTTATTTCACTGCCAATCCGAACGGTGAGGCCGAAGTGATTCGTGTGGCTTTGAAACCGGGGTGTGGTGCAAGAAAGTTGGTTTTCGAACGCGACTTCAGCGAAGTGAATATTAAAGGTAGGTCGGCACGAGGTATTACTTTGTCGAAATATCCTGTATTGAAGATATCGCTCAAATCTCATGGTATATCTACTCTTGGTGGACGAAAGGTGTGGTTCGATAAAGATGTGCTGCGTCTCAACTACGATGGACGAGGAGAGTATATTGGCGAATTCCAAGGCGACGACCAGATATTGGTAGTGCTTGATAACGGTACTTATTATTGCACCGACTTCGAACTGAGCAACCACTACGAAGATAATGTCATTGTACTCGAAAAGTTCAGCTCTGATAAGGTTTGGACGGCAGTGCTCTATGATGCCGACCAGCAAAACTTCCCTTATATGAAACGTTTCGTATTCGATGCTTCTTCTCGTAAGCAGAACTTTATGGGTGAGAATCCGAAGAACCAGCTCATCAAACTTTCTGCCGAGGCCTATCCTCGCTTCGAAGTTTCTTTTGGCGGAGGTGATGATTTCAGAGCTCCGCTAGAAATAGAAGCGGCCGACTTTATCGCGGTCAAAGGTATCAAGGCAAAAGGCAAGCGAATATCTATCTTCAAGATAAATGAAATTAAAGAGCTCGAGCCGACTCGTAAACCTCAGCCTCCGCAAGAAGATGACGATAGCGACGAGGATAATGATAATGATGAGCAAGATACCTCCGAATCCGACGATCCGGACGAAGGCAAGAGCGATAATGATATTATTGACGAACTGACGGGCCAAGGTAAGCTCTTCTAATAAATAATGCCGATGAGAAACTGCCAATATCGTATAATTATCTTTATTATCGGATTATTCAGTGCTTCTGTGAGCTACTCGCAGCAGTTGGATTCTCTCGATGCTACAAGGCTTTCTATGCGATGCGTTCAGTTGGGCGTCGGCTATACCAATTTGCTGGATACTTATCTCTCGCCTCAGATATATAAAGGTATAGATCTTCGGGGCTCTCGAGAAATGATGAGGATGACAAGTATGGGGGGTGGAAACATTTCGCAGCAAAGCTATTT
>DAIUBN010000115.1:0-1904 GCA_036846645.1 Bacteroidaceae bacterium
GTTTGAATGTTATGCCGAGATGCAGTTTTTCTTGATACAAAGATACGGCAATGGTTGAGGATTAGCAAAAGAAGATGTTGTAATTTGTAATATTCCTCCTACGACTTTCGTTATACCTTATCTTCAGCCCAATCAACTATGATACAGCTTCTTAATCCTGACGTGATGCCGACTTGGTATATCTCGAAGGTATATAATGAGCACAATATCAAGTCAATAATACTTGCTGCTCAGATGGATTATAGGGCTGCACTTTTGAGTGTGTGAGGCGTATTGGAATTGACATATTTATAATTTCACCAATTAATCGTCGACCGACGATACATGAATCGTTGGCCTACACTTCAAGTCTCGTTGGCTCACAAGACTTGGAGTGTGGGCTGTCGAGACTTGAATCATAGGGCCACGAGACAAGGTGTTTGTCTTTTCCTGATTCCCTTTCCTGATTTAACTATACATTTTATTCATTTTCATACTAAATGTCTATACAGTAAAGAGAACATTTGGACATTTATCAATTTTGTTCTTTATGTTTCTCTGAATACGGCTTTATGTTTTTGTGGATATCTCCTCATGATTGATCTGAAACGTGCAGAAGAAACTGCCGATTGTGTTTTATAATGAGGTTCAACGCTACAATACTAAGTAATATTGCGTTGAACATTAGTGACTTATGTGCTTTCTGATTATACCAACTTACTACTACCTCAGGCCTATCTTGCTGATAGACACCTTATGACGCTGAAGATAAGTGTTGATGAAAGTCGTAGGAGTATTTTTTGATCTTTTAATCTCTTATTGATGTGTAATTTCTGTTGCATATTTCTAAGGAGTAATGTATAATTAATTGAAAATAAGTTTGTTTTTCATTTAAATTTATTTATCTTTGTCAAAAGTTTATTAATTTAAAAATGATTTGTCATGAAAAAGATTGTTTTATTGTCTATTACATGTATGCTCTTTTCTTTAGGAGCTATTGCACAAGAAAAGCCTTCTTTCTTTGTTAAGGCAGGTGTAAATGCTAGTGATCTATGGGGTTCAGATGTGGGCTCTTTTTATAAAGGTCACGCTGGTTTCCGTGCTGGATTTGGCGCTATTTTGCCTATAAACGATTTGATTGCCATTCAGCCTTCTTTATTCCTTTCTCAGAAAGGTGCTAAATATGATTCTGGAGTATCTGCAGAGAAGGCCACTATTAATGCTTGGTATCTAGATTTGCCTATTGATCTTCAATTCCGTATTCATGTTGGCCGTGTTATATTGACTCCTGCTATTGGCCCGTACTTTGCATACGGCGTTTTTGGTAAAACTAAGCTGGATTCTTCTGGTTTAAGTGATGATACATTTCATAGTGGAGCATTCAAAAAGTTTGATGCTGGTTTGAATACCGAATTCGGTATTGAATTCTCTAATAATATTATGCTCTCTGTCAGCTATGAGTTAGGCCTCGTCAAAGTTCCTGATATCAGCGATGCTGCTAAGGCTTATAACGAAACGGTTAATTTCAGTGTTGGCTATAAGTTCTAAAGAGGGAATCTAAAATAAGTTAATTGCAAGGGGCACATCATTTGTGTCCCTTTTTTGTTCTATTGGTATGTTTTATTGATATTAAATACTTGAATACCCCTTTTAAAACTATTCCTGCGCCTTTTCGCTATTTTTATATGAATATTTTTTTGTTCAAATGAATAATTAATTATTAATTTTGCCTCGATTTAAACAACTAAAAAAAATCGAAAAATGAAAAAGTCAATTTTATTAGTAGTGCTTTTCGCACTTGTTTCAGTGGGCTCATTTGCTCAAGTAAGCCCTGTTGTAAAAGGTAGCTTGAATTTAAGTAACTATTATGGTGGCGATTCTGACGGTTCTAAAACACTTGTTGGTGGTCGTTTCGGTTTTGGTAT
>DAIUBN010000115.1:2004-9978 GCA_036846645.1 Bacteroidaceae bacterium
TCTAACTTCAGTATCAATGTGGGTTATAAGTTCTAATCCAATAGAAACTTACTGTAATAAAAAAGGTTGCCGCAATTTGCGACAACCTTTTTTGTTGTTTATATCTATCTGATATTTATTTCAGCAATACATTTCCTGTCATCTCTTTCGGAGCTTCAAGTCCCATAATGTGGAGAATTGAGGGAGCAACATCTGCTAGACGACCATTCTCTACTTTAGCCGATTTGTTTTCGCTAACGTAAATGCAAGGAACCGGGTTCAGAGAGTGTGCTGTATTCGGAGTACCATCAGTATTGAGTGCATGGTCGGCATTACCATGGTCGGCAATGATAATAGCTTCGTAGCCTTGAGCTTTGGCAGCTTCAATCGTTTCTTTGACGCAAGCATCAACAGCAATTACTGCTTTTTCGATAGCTTCGTAAACGCCGGTATGTCCTACCATATCGCCGTTGGCATAGTTGACAACAATAAAGTCGTAAACATTCTTATTGATTGCTTCAACCAATTTGTCTTTCACTTCGTAAGCACTCATCTCTGGCTTCAGGTCGTAGGTGGCTACTTTAGGAGAAGGAACCAAAATACGATCTTCTTTGTCATAAGGAGTTTCACGTCCGCCGTTGAAGAAGAAAGTGACATGAGCATATTTCTCTGTCTCTGCAATATGTAATTGACGTAATCCTTTAGAAGAAACAAACTCACCCAGTGTGTTTTCTACATTCTCTTTATCAAAGAGGATATGGACACCTTTGAATGTTGCGTCGTAAGGAGTCATACAGTAATATTGTAGATTAGGAATAATGTGCATTCCGAATTCGGGCTTGTCTTCTTGAGTCAGTACAACGGTAAGTTCCTTGGCACGGTCGTTACGGAAGTTGATGAAGATAACGACATCACCTTCTTTAATAGTACCGTCGAACTTAGAGTTCACGATAGGTTTGATAAATTCATCTGTCACACCTTCGTCATAAGACTCTTGCATGGCTTTTACCATATCTTCACTCTTCTTGCCGACGCCGTTGACCAACAAATCGTATCCTTCTTTTACACGTTCCCAACGTTTGTCACGGTCCATTGCATAGTAACGGCCGATGATAGAAGCGATTCTACCTTCCGATTTGGCGCAATGCTCTTCGAGTTGTTTGATGAAGCCGATACCACTTTTCGGGTCGGTGTCACGACCATCCATAAAGCAATGAATGAAAGTATTGGATATTTCGTATTCTTTGGCTATATCGCAAAGTTTGAAAAGGTGATCGAAAGAACTGTGTACACCACCGTTGGAAGTCAATCCCATGAAGTGAACATTCTTGCCGGTCTTCTTGGCATAAGAAAAAGCCGAAACGATTTCTTTATTCTGCATGATACTGTTGTCACGGCAAGCACGGTTGATTTTTAC
Organism: Bacteroidaceae bacterium; assembly: GCA_036846645.1. GTDB lineage: Bacteria > Bacteroidota > Bacteroidia > Bacteroidales > Bacteroidaceae > JAAYUD01. Next base: position 3,401 of record DAIUBN010000115.1, read on the forward strand.
CAAATCTTGATAAACAACACGACCAGCGCCTATGTTGAGGTGACCTACTTCTGAGTTACCCATCTGTCCGTCGGGAAGACCTACATCTTCACCGCAAGCCATCAGTTGAGAGTGAGGATAAGTTTTGAACAGATAGTCCATATACGGAGTCGGGGTATTGAAGATGACGTCATCTTTTTTATGGTCGCCCATTCCCCAACCATCGAGGATCATTAAGAGAGCTTTCTTACTCATAGTTATTTTGTTTTAAATTAATATGTGTCCGGTTTAGTAGAGATGCACTATAATGCTTCTAATACCTATTAATCTTTTCTGGCTGCAAAGTTACAAAAATATAGAGAGTCAGATAGACAAACAACATTAAAAAGTATATAGATTGAGCAAAAAAACTAAGAAAAAGAAACGATTTCTAACTATTATTTTATACTTTTGCAGCGTAAAACAAATTTAAATAAAAATATGGACGATTCGAACCCTCGATTATGCCGTTTTAATTATTAACTTTGAGCAGAGCTTTCTGATTCATCGAATGCCTCTGTTCGCTTAAACGTATAGGAGACAAATAGATGAGAAAGTATCTCTTTTGCAAATCAACCACTGGTTTTGTAGAGATAGACGAATGGGTACCAGGATGCTGGGTCAATGTAGAATGCCCAAACGAAGACGACTTCAACTTCTTGAAAGAAAAGCTCAAAGTCCCTGAATCTTTCCTTAATGATATAGCCGATACAGACGAACGACCTCGTAATGATACAGACGATGATTGGTTGCTGACCATTCTTCGTATTCCTATTGCTATCAATTCTGAATCCGGCGTTCCTTTCAATACCGTTCCTATTGGTATTATTACCAACGAAGATATTATCATTTCTGTATGTTACTATCAGTCGGAAATGCTTCCCGACTTCATTCAACATACCCGTCGTAAAGGATTGATGGTTCGCAACAAGCTCGATCTTATTCTGCGCATTATTTATTCTTCTGCCGCTTGGTTCTTGAAATATCTGAAACAGATTAATAATGATGTAACTGATGCCGAGAAGGCTCTCGAACAAAGTATTCGTAATGAGGACTTGCTGCAACTGATGAAACTACAGAAAGCATTGGTTTATTTCAATACTTCGATACGTGGCAATGAAGTGATGATAAGCAGGTTGAAAACTATCTTTCAAGATACCGACTTGATGGATAAAGACCTGACAGAAGATGCAATTATCGAACTGAAACAGGCACTCAATACGGTCAATGTGTATAGCGACATTCTTACCGGAACAATGGATGCTTTTGCTTCTATTATTAATAATAATGTGAATACGATAATGAAACGTATGACGAGCTTCTCTATTATTCTGATGCTTCCTACGTTGATTGCAAGTTTTTATGGAATGAACGTCAAGATTCATGCGGCCGAAGCACCTCATGCATTCTTTTATATTGTCATATTCTGCGTTGGATTCTCTGCATTGATGTTCTTTATCTTCAGAAAGATCAAGTGGTTCTAGAAATTGAGACTGAGTTGTCCGTCTCCTAATAAGTTGTAACTCATTCTATGGTATGGAGAAACTCCATACTGTTTGATAGCTTCCCGATGTTGTTTGGTGGGGTATCCCTTATTCTTCTGCCATCCATACACTGGATATTCCTCGGCAAGCTTATTCATATAGTCATCGCGGTAGGTCTTCGCCAAGACTGAAGCAGCTGCGATCGACATATATTTACCATCTCCTTTTACTATAGTGGTATAAGGTAGGTCTTGATAAGGCTTGAATTTATTACCATCAATGATTAGTTCTTGTGGACGAACTTTCAATGCATCAACAGCTCGATGCATGGCCAGTATAGAGGCATTGAGAATATTTATTTTATCGATTTCTTCGGCTGTCACTACTCCAACTGCCCATGCAGTTGCTTCGCTCTCGATAATGGGGCGAAGGGCATAGCGTTGATGTTCGGTGAGTTGCTTTGAATCATTGAGCAACTCGTTACGAAAAGAAGAAGGTAGTATGACGGCAGCGGCATACACCGCTCCCGCCAGACAACCTCTTCCTGCCTCATCGCAACCAGCTTCAATAACTCCTGTATGTAGACAAGGCAATAGCATTTCTTCTTTTTCTAATATTCATTTACAATAAGCTCCACACAACGGTGAGGCCGGCCATTACGATAGATACCATACTCATCAGCTTAATCAGAATGTTAAGACTTGGACCAGATGTATCTTTGAATGGATCGCCAACGGTATCACCTACAACGGTTGCTTTGTGTACTTCGCTTCCTTTTCCACCAAAGTTTCCTTCTTCTACGAACTTCTTGGCATTATCCCATGCACCGCCGGCATTTGCCATAAAGATGGCAAGGACGAAACCACTGCTTAGTCCACCGATAAGTAGACCAAGAACACCGGTTACACCAAGAATGATACCAGTCAATATCGGAGTGATAATAGCAAGCAATGATGGAACGACCATAGCATGTTGAGCTCCCTTTGTGGAGATAGCAACGCAGCGTTCGTAGTCGGGATCTGCTTCACCGGTCAGGATACCTTTTATTTCGTGGAACTGGCGGCGTACTTCGTCAACCATCTTTCCTGCTGCTCTTCCTACTGCATTCATTGTGAGACCGCAGAATAGGAATGCCATCATTGAACCGATAAACATACCACCAAGAACTTTTGGATTCATCAGATTGACATCATAATATCTCATGAAGTCGGTGATTGATGCATCTTTCAGCGCCATAGTGCTGCCATCTGCAAAATTCAAAACTGTTGTTCCGATACGTTCCAAACCCATACGGATTTCTTCGACGTATGATGCCAACAATGCCAATCCTGTAAGAGCTGCCGAACCGATAGCAAAACCTTTGCCCGTTGCAGCTGTTGTGTTACCCAATGAATCGAGTGCATCAGTACGTTTGCGAACTTCTTCTCCAAGTCCCGACATCTCGGCATTACCACCGGCATTATCGGCAATAGGGCCGTATGCATCGGTTGCAAGGGTGATACCTAGTGTAGAAAGCATACCGACAGCTGCTATACCGATTCCGTAGAGGCCCATACCAACATTGTTGAAATCGAAACCCGAAGCGAAAAGGTAAGAACAGATAATACCGATAACAACTGTGATTACCGGAATACAAGTAGAAAGCATACCAAGTCCGATACCACCGATAATAACGGTAGCGGGACCAGTCTTTCCAGCTTCACTGATTCTACGAGTTGGAGCGTAGGATTGAGAGGTGTAATATTCGGTAGAGCGTCCGATAATAACACCTACTACCAAGCCTGTTACAACAGAACCGCCAATCCAAGCCCAATTGTCGAGCTGAAGGAAGTATAATATAATAAAGGTACCGATAATAATCAGAATAGATGCAAGGTTAGTTCCTACAGACAAAGAACGAAGTAGATTCTTCATGCTGGAGTCTTCTTTGGTACGAACAGCATATATACCAATAATAGAAAGGATAATACCTATGGCAGCAATCAACATCGGGGCGATGACTGCTTTATACTGCATAGTTGGATTCATGGCAAATGCTGAAGCACCTAGAGCAGCTGTCGATAGGATAGAACCGCAATAAGATTCATATAAGTCGGCTCCCATACCGGCTACATCACCTACATTATCACCAACGTTGTCGGCAATCGTTGCAGGGTTGCGTGGGTCGTCTTCAGGAATACCTGCTTCTACCTTACCTACCAAGTCGGCACCAACATCGGCAGCTTTAGTATAGATACCACCACCGACACGGGCAAACAAAGCTTGTGTACTGGCACCCATACCGAAAGTCAGCATGGTAGTAGTGATGAAGCAAAGACGAGCAGCGGCCGATAAAGTATCAAGTGCAAAAGCGTTCAATATGAGGAACCAAAAAGAAATATCAATCAGACCGAGTCCGACGACAACCAATCCCATTACTGCACCACTCCTGAATGCGATGCGAAGACCGGCATTGAGTGAATGACGAGCGGCATTTGCGGTGCGTGCAGAAGCATAGGTCGCAGTGTTCATACCTAAGTATCCTGCCAAACCGGAGAAGAAACCACCGGTAAGGAAAGCAAAAGGTACCCATGCGTTCTGGACTCCAAATGCAGCCATCACAGAGAATAAGATGCAGAGACATACGAAGACAATTGCCACAATTTTGTATTGTTGTCTAAGATAAGACATGGCGCCTTTTCTTACGGCACCAGCAATTTTAATCATCTGAGGAGTTCCCTCCTCAGCTTTCTTCATCTGAACGTGGAACATCCAAGCGAAGATCAGAGCTAACAAAGCGGCTACAGGAATGAGCCAAAAAATTGGAGTGATCATAGATTAAATTTGTTTTAGTAACTAAAAAGTGGTCTAAAAGTAAGGAATTAATAGATTAAATCAAAGTAAATACAACTAATTTTCTACTTTTAGACCACTTTAGTAGTGGAAAATATGAACGTGAATCAATAAAATTGATTATAGATTCTCTTTCTTATTATTCGTATTTTATTGCAGTGCCACTTGCAGTAACCATCAGCATACTTCCGCTGCTTCCAACTGTCTCGTAGTCCAAATCAATGCCGACAACAGCATTGGCTCCTATTTGTTGAGCTCTAGATGCCATTTCTGACAATGCATTGTCTTTTGCTTCGCGAAGTACTTCTTCGTATGCCGAAGAACGGCCTCCTACAAAATCGCGAATGCCGGCAAGAAAATCACGGAATACATTGGCGCCGATAATAGCTTCGCCAGTGACTACTCCCAAGTATTGGGTAATCTGATGTCCTTCTAAGGACGGAGTTGTTGATAGAACCATAATATTAATGTATTTAGTAGATAAAACTCAAAACAACTTAAAGGACGTCTTATTCTTCTGATTTGATATCTTTCAGAACATCTTTCGTACTCTGTCTATTCCTGCAACTAGCGTATCAACCTCTTCTTTTGTATTGTAGAGAGCAAAAGAAGCACGAACAAGTCCTTCTACACCAAGACGGATCATCAGTGGTTGGGCGCAGTGGTGACCGGTGCGTACTGCTATTCCAAGACGGTCGAGCAAGGTGCCCATATCAAGATGATGTATATTACCGACCAAAAAGGAGATGACAGAACCTTTATGGGCTGCCTCACCATATATCTTCATACCAGGAATCTCTTTCATTCGGGCTGTGGCATATTCGGTCAGCTCATGCTCATGGGCTGCAATATTGTCCATGCCTAAGGCCGAAACATAATCGATAGCTTTGGCGAGTCCGTTTGTTCCGATGTAATCGGGGGTACCTGCTTCGAATTTAAAAGGCAGTTTCTCGAAGATTGTCTTTTCGAAACTGACGCTTTGTATCATTTCGCCGCCACCTTGATAGGGTGGAAGGCGGTCGAGCCAATCTTCTTTACCATATAATACACCAATGCCGGTCGGACCATAAACCTTATGTCCGGAGAAGGCGAAAAAGTCGGCATCCAAATCCTGTACATCGACTTTCATGTGGGGCACACTTTGGGCACCATCTACTAATACCGGGATATTGTGGCTATGGGCTGTCGCTATGATTTGCTTCACCGGATTGATAGTGCCAAGTACATTGCTTACTTGAGCCACGCTGACAATCTTGGTCCTTTCGCTGAATAGTTTCTCGTATTCGTCCAATAGAAGTTCGCCACGGTCGTTCATCGGAATAACCTTTATCGAAATTCCCTTCTTTGCTGCAAGAATCTGCCAGGGAACAATATTACTGTGATGCTCCATTGTCGAAACAATCACTTCGTCTCCTTCTTTCATGAATTCTTGTCCGAAGCTATCTACAACTAGGTTGATGGCTTCCGTAGTGCCACGAGTGAAGATGATTTCATCGGTCTTCGAGGCATTGATAAAGGCTCTGACTTTTTCGCGAGCCTCTTCGTGAAGGTCGGTGGCTTGCTGTGAGAGGAAGTGAACACCGCGATGCACATTGGCATTGACCGAATAGTATTCGTCGACAAGTGAATCGACTACCAATCGAGGTTTCTGAGTGGTAGCTGCATTGTCGAAATAGACCAGCGGTTTGTTGTAGACTGTTCTTCCCAAAATAGGGAAGTCTTCTCGTACCTTATTTATATCGTACATCTCTTACTCCTTTATTATTTGCATTTATGACAACTTCCACAACGGTTGAGCTCGCCGCGAAAACGTTTCTCGACTAATAGATGCAGACGGTCTTTGAGTGCATCGAGCCGGATAGTATCTATCACTTCATTGACAAAAGCAAACATCAATAGCATGCGGGCTTCTTTCTCGCTGATACCACGGGCCCTCATATAGAACAATGCTTGCTCATCAAGTTGTCCGACGGTTGAGCCGTGAGAGCACTTCACATCGTCGGCATAGATCTCAAGTTGTGGCTGAGTGTACATCCGGGCGTCTTTTGTAGCACAGAGATTCTTGTTCGTTTCGAGCGAATTGGTCTTCTGGGCTCCGGGGCGAACCAATACCAAACCGTAGAAAGCTCCCACAGCATGGTCGTCCAATACATATTTATAGAGCTCGTTGCTATTGCAATGAGCTGCTTTATGATCTATCTTAGTGCAGTTGTCTACATGTTGTGCTTTGTCGGCAATAGCCAT
>DAIUBN010000116.1:0-9926 GCA_036846645.1 Bacteroidaceae bacterium
TGCAAAGCACGATGTAGATGCCAATGGCTGGGCAGATAAAGTGAAAGAGTGTTTCGATAAAGATTCTTTGCTAACCGTTCATTATAATAAAATGATAAGCGGAGGAAAATGGGACCATATCATGGATCAGACTCATATAGGATATAGTATATGGAACGATCCGAAGCAGAATATCATGCCTAAAGTGGAGTATGTGACTTCAACTTCTGCCTCAAGCTCTAGAATATTTAAAGAGTGCGACGGATACATCTCTATCGAGGCAGAACATTACGCTCGTTGTCAAGAAGGTAATGCGGCCAAGTGGATTACGATTCCTAATTTAGGTCGTACTCTCTCTGCTGTTACAACTAGTCCTTGTACGGCAATGCCAGATAAATCGATGGTATTGGAATATGATTTCGAATCGATGAATAAAGGTGATATAGATGTTATCCTCCGTTTTTCGGCAACTCTTAACTTTAATGATTATAAAGGTCTGCGCTATGCTGTCAGTATAGACAACGGCAAAGAGAGCATCGTCAATATCAACGGTAACTATAGAGGCGAACTGGGCCAATGGCAAGCCGAGCATGTGATAACAACCAAAACCAATCACACTCTTTTGAAAGCGGGCAAACATATCTTACGTTTCCGTCCTCTTGATGCAGGTATTGTATTACAAAAAATAATGATTAATTTTGGAGGACTCAAGCCTTCGTTCTTGGGCGCTCCGGAAAGCAAAACAGAATAATAAGAAATAACCATGATACACAAACTCTTATCTTTTGGACTCGCCGCATTTTTCTTCCTCGCTGTTTCTATCAAAAGCTATGGTGAAGATGGAAGTAAACTATGGCTTAGAGCTACAAATCTATCTTCGGCAGATGTAAAATACAGCGGGAAAGAATCACCCACTATCAGAATCGCAAAGACAGAACTGCAAAGGAGTTGGAAGGGTAAAACGGTGTATCTATCGAAAGCGGGCAAAGGCATAGAAGGTAGTTTTGAGATTAAAACAATAAATGGAGAGACGAAGATCATAGCTTCTAGCGATATCGGCCTTCTTTATGGAGCATATCATTTAATCAGACTTCAAGAGACGGGTGGCGTTAATCAGAATTTGTCAATCAAAGAATCTCCTTTTTATTCCATCAGGATACTGAATCATTGGGATAATCTAGATGGTACTGTTGAGAGGGGATATGCAGGAAAGTCGCTTTGGCAGTGGAATGAGCTGCCTGGTAAACTATCCGACAGATATGTAGAATATGCCAAAGCCAATGCATCAATCGGTATCAACGGAACGGTGCTCAACAATGTGAATGCTTCACCACAGCAATTGCTCTCTTCTACTTTAATAAAGGTAAAAGCCTTGGCCGAATTATTTCGTCCGTATGGTATTAAGGTCTACCTTTCGGTGAACTTTGCGTCGCCGATGAAGTTGGGAGGATTGAAAACTGCTGATCCTTTGGATAAAGACGTTATATTATGGTGGAAAAAGAAGATAAAAGAAATCTATACTTTAATTCCCGACTTCGGTGGCTTTTTGGTGAAAGCCAACTCTGAGGGGCAACCGGGACCATGCGACTTTGGAAGAACTCATGCCGACGGGGCAAATATGTTGGCAGATGCGCTGAAGCCTTATCATGGCATTGTGATGTGGAGGGCATTTGTTTATAGTCCGACTGATAAAGATAGAGCCAAACAAGCTTTTCTAGAATTCAAACCTCTTGATGGTCAATTCAGAGATAATGTGATATTGCAGATCAAGAACGGTCCTATCGACTTTCAACCTCGCGAGCCTTATAGTCCGCTATTCACGGCACTGAGGCATACCAACGAAATGGTGGAGTTCCAAGTTACCCAGGAGTATCTAGGTGCTTCCAATCATTTGGTGTATCTAGCTCCGTTGTGGAAAGAATTTTTTGGGTTCGTCAGCCCTCAATCATTAAAAGCCATGGCGGGAGTGGCCAATATCGGCGACGACATCGATTGGTGTGGTCATCATTTTGCTCAAGCCAACTGGTATGCTTTTGGTAGGCTTGCCTGGAATCCTAATCTGACATCGGCACAGATTGCCGACGAATGGTTGAAACAAACATTCTCAGACAATGATACATTCGTTTCATCTGTCCGCCCCATGATGCTCGATAGCCGTGAAGCTGCTGTCAATTATATGATGCCACTTGGACTGCATCATATCTTTGCTTGGGGACATCATTACGGTCCCGAACCCTGGTGCAATATTCAAGGTGCTCGTCCCGATTGGCTCCCTCCTTATTATCATCGGGCCGACTCTCTAGGTATTGGTTTCGACCGCAGTAGTAGCGGAAGTAATGCCGTCAGCCAATACCCCGATTCTGTCGCGTCTTGTCTTGATCATCTCTCTACATGCCCCGAGCAGTATCTGCTTTGGTTTCATCATGTGCCTTGGCAGTATCAGATGAAGAGTGGAAAGACATTGTGGGAGGAACTGTGTTGCTCATATAATAAAGGTGTAGAAGAAGTGCGTCAATTTCAAAAGATATGGGATAAGATGGAACCCTATGTCGATGCCGATAGATTTAAAGATGTTCAATCGAAATTGAAGATTCAATGTCGGGATGCTGTATGGTGGAAGGATGCTTGTTTGCTCTATTTCCAAACCTATTCGAGGCTCCCTATACCTTATTATATAGAACGACCTATCCATGAGCTGAAAGATATGCAGCAGTTCAAACTGAATATAACAAACTACGAATGTCCTCCTTGTGGCTTTAATAGATAGAATACAATAAAATATATAAAAACTAGACGAAATGAGAATATACAAATTGATACTTCTTGCCGCTATATTCTGTGTGGGTTCTCAGCAGATGAAAGGGAAGGTGACATTGCCGAAGATTCTATCTAACGGAATGGTGCTGCAAAGAGAACGTCCCATCAAAATATGGGGTAAGGCTGACGAGGCAGAGAAGGTGGTGCTTTCCTTTAAAAACAAAAAGTACACGACGAAAGCCGATAGCGAAGGTCGGTGGCAAATCATGCTGCCGGCAATGAAGGCTGGTGGCCCATTCGAAATGGACATTAATGAAGTTCATCTCAACGATATATTGATTGGTGATGTATGGCTTTGCTCGGGACAATCCAATATGGAACTTCCAACAGCTCGATGTCGTGACTTGTATGCTAAAGAAATAGCATCTTATGAGAATAGCATGATTCATTATGTCAAGACTCCGCTAGGCAATGATTTGCATGGCGCAAAAGATGACTTCCCGACAATTACTTGGATGACATTGACAAAAGAGAATGCTCCTTTTTTTTCGGCAGTTGCCTATTTCTTTGCAAAGCAGATGTACCAGAATACAAAAGTGCCTGTTGGCATTATTAACTCCAGTTGGGGTGGTAGTGCTGTCGAAGCTTGGATAAGCGAAGAAGGCCTAAAAAACTTCCCTCGTTTGCTGAACGAACGGGATATATACAATTCGGATGAATACAAAAAACTTTGTAGCGAGGCTGGCAACATGATGTATCAACGTTGGAATGATGCCTTATATAACGCTGATGCCGGAGTTCATCTGCCTAATGTATGGTATAGTCCTACTTTCGATGATTCGGATTGGAAGGTCGTCGACCAATTTTCCTCTTCATGGCCTACTCGGAATGAATATCCTGTCAATGGCTCACATTGGTTCAGGCAACACATCAATCTTTCTGAAGAGCAAACCTCTCAAGATGCCGAACTAAGGATAGGTACTATTGTCGATGCCGATTCGGTCTATTTCAATGGTATTCTAGTAGGGACAACAGCCTATCAATATCCTCCAAGAATTTATAAAGTTCCCAAAGAACTGCTCAAATCTGGCGATAATCAAATTACAGTTCGGGTGATAAGTTATAATGGATTGCCTCATTTTGTGGCTGATAAAAGGTATTGTTTGATATCAGGAAGTGATACCATTAAGTTATCTAGTTCTTGGAGGTACAAGCTGGGTACCGAAATGCCACAGCGTATTGATGGAGTATCTTTTCAGAATATTCCGACTGGTATGTATAATTCGATGATTGCTCCGCTCAAAGGATTGTCTTTTAAAGGAGCGATATGGTATCAGGGAGAGACAAATACGGGTAGACCGAATGAGTATGAGGCATTGCTTTCGGCAATGATATCCGATTGGCGCAGCAAACTCTCTGACGATCATCTTCATTTTACGATTGTTCAGTTAGCCAACTTTATGCAGAATCATACTTATCCAGCGGAAAGTGGATGGGCCGGTCTGCGTGAGGCTCAACGACAAGTCTCCTTGAAAGTGCCAAACACAGATTTGGCAGTGGCGATAGATTTGGGCGAATGGAATGATATTCATCCTCAGAACAAAAAAGAATTGGCCCGTCGTATTTCTTTGATAGAAATGAACAGGCTCTATGGACAGACCAATGTCGTTTGCGAGGGACCTGTATGTTCTTCGGTAGTGATAGATGGCTCAAAGGCAATTCTGTCTTTTAAGGAAGGAACAAATCATTTTCAGAAAGTGAACAAGCTGAACGGATTCTCTGTGGCTGGTGCTGATAGAATCTTTCATTGGGCAGAAACCGATATGTGTAATAATAACACTATATCGGTATGGAGTAAAGACGTAAAAAATCCTATAATTGTCCGTTATGCATGGGACGATAATCCAAAAGACGTTAATTTGAAGAATAAAGAAGGGTTGCCAGCGTCACCTTTTGAAGTTTTTTCGAGAAAATAATTAACTTTGTGGCACAATATCATAAAACACATCAAATGACACAAACACAAAATCAGCGAATGAGCGGTTTTAGATGGGTGATCTGTACAATGTTATTCTTTGCACTGACTATCAATTATCTCGACCGCCAAGTACTTTCTCTTACATGGAAAGATTTTATTGCCCCCGAATTTCATTGGACAGATGCCGATTACGGTACCATTACTGGTGCTTTTGCTATCTTTTACGCCATCGGTATGCTTTTCTCGGGCAAAATAATAGATAAAATAGGAACTCGTAAAGGTTATTTATGGGCTATCGGCATTTGGTCGAGTGCCGCTTGCCTTCATGCTTTTTGTGGTATCGCAACGAGTGGTATTCTCACCGGTCATTGGTTGGTGGGCTTTGAAGGAGCAAAGGAGTATATTGCCAATGCTCAGATAGCAGCCAGCTCGGTATGGACGGTATCGACAGTCAGTGTCTATCTGTTCTTGGTAGCTCGTTGTGCATTGTCTATCGGCGAATCGGGCAATTTCCCTTCTTCTATTAAGGTGGTTGCCGAATATTTTCCGAAGAAAGATAGGGCTTTTGCTACCGGCATTTTTAATAGTGGTGCTCAAATCGGTGCATTGCTGGCTCCTTTTACAATTCCTCTAATTGCTCATTACTTCGGTTGGGAGATGGCTTTCGTCATTATTGGTGTATTGGGCTTTATCTGGATGGGGTTTTGGATATTCGTCTACGACAAGCCTAAGAATAAGAAACAAGTGAATGCTGCCGAATTGGCCTATATCGAACAAGATGATGCAACAGAAGAAGTGAAGGAAACCAGCGAAGAAGATGCTCCAAAAGTGAGTTTGTGGCGTTACTTTACTTATCGTCAGACTTGGGCTATCATTGCAGGTCGTTTCCTTCCCGACGGAGTATGGTGGTTTATCTTGTTCTGGGCACCGGCCTATATTAAAGATGTATGCAAATTGCGTTCCGACGACCCCGAAGCTGTATTGATGATATTCGTTTTGTATCTCATTTCAATGCTTTCGCTGGCAGGAGGTTATCTGCCTACCTATTTGATTGATAAAAGACATCAAACATTATATAATGGTAGAATGAGGGCTTTGCTGGTCTTTGCTTTAATTCCGATTATTGGCGTTTTCGCTCAGTCGCTAGGTGGCTGGTTCTCTATTATTATAATAGGTATTATTGCTGCTGCCCATCAAAGTTGGAGTGCCAATGTCTTTACTGTCGTTGGAGATATGTTCCCCAAATCGATGGTAGCAACAGTTACCGGTATCAGCGGATTGTCGAGCGGACTGGGTGTATTCCTGTTCACTACTAGCTCAGGAATGCTATTCACTTATTCTAAAGAGGCAGGCATATCCTTCTTGCAGTTTCATGGCATTCAGGCCGGCTATATGATTGTCTTCTTGGTTTGCTCTTTTGCTTATCTCTTCAGTTGGTGCATCATGAAATTATTAATTCCACAATACAAAAAGATAGAATTTAAAAAATAGCGATAATGAAACACTTCCTTGATAACGACTTCTTGCTTTCGACCGATACGGCGAAGATGCTCTACCATGAGCATGCTGCATCATTGCCTATCATCGACTATCATTGTCATCTTGTTCCGAAGATGATTGCCGACGATTATCGTTTCCAGTCCATCACCGAACTTTGGCTGGGTGGCGATCATTATAAATGGAGGGCGATGCGTGCCAATGGTGTTGACGAAAAATACATAACAGGCGATGCTGATGATTGGAGTAAGTTTCAGAAATGGGCAGAGACCATACCTTATACCTTCCGAAATCCTTTATATCATTGGACTCATCTCGAATTGAAAACTGCATTTGGTATCGATGAAGTGCTCAATCCCGATACGGCAAAAGAGATATATGATAGATGCAACGAACTGTTGCAACTCCCGGAGTATTCGGCTCGAGGTATGATGCGCCGTTATCATGTTGAGGCTGTTTGTACTACCGATGATCCGATTGATTCACTCGAATGGCATAAGGCTATTAAGGATAGTGATTTTGAAATAAAGGTGTTGCCTACATGGCGCCCCGACAAAATTGTCAATATCACTACTGCACACACTTTCAGAGAGTATATAGATAAGTTGGTACAGTCTAGTGGTATCAATATCAATCATCTTTATGATTTAATCGATGCATTGAAGATACGGCACGATTATTTCAACTCTTTGGGATGTCGTCTTGCTGATCATGGGGTAGGAGCTCTACCTTATGCAGAGTATACAGAAAAAGAGGTAGAAAGCATCTTCGATAAGATCTATGATGGTCACGAATTGAGCGAAGAAGAAAAATTGAAGTTTGGCTCATCAATGCTTACTACTCTGACCGAGATGAACTACGACAGCGGATGGGTTCAGCAATTTCATTACGGTCCGCTTCGCAATAATAATTCAAAGATGTTTGCTAAGATTGGAGCTGATACTGGTTTCGACTCTATCGGCGATTTCCGTTCTGCCGAATCATTCAGCCATTTTCTTAATCGTCTCAATTCGAAAGGAAAGCTGGCAAAAACAATCATTTACAATCTCAACCCTACCGACAATGATATGATTGCTGCCATGATAGGCAACTTCCAAGATGGAACGGTGCCCGGAAAGATGCAGTTTGGTGCAGCATGGTGGTTTAACGACCATATTGATGGAATGAGGGCACAGATGGATGCGCTTTCTCGACAAGGTTTGTTGAGCCGTTTTGTCGGTATGCTCACCGATTCTCGTTCTTTCTTATCTTATCCTCGCCACGAATATTTCCGCCGCATTTTGTGTGGTATGTTGGGCAATGATGTCGAAGAAGGATTGATTCCTGAATCGGAGATGGCTAGAGTCTGCCAGATGGTAGAAGATATCAGTTATTATAATGCTAAGAATTTTTTCAATTTCTAAATAAAGAGTCATGGAGAAAACATGGAGATGGTTTGGTAAGAAAGATAAGATAACACTATCGATGCTTCGTCAGATTGGCGTAGAAGGTATTGTTACAGCTTTACACGATATTCCTAATGGAGAAGTATGGCTCCCGCAGCAGATAGCCGATATGAAACAATATATCGAGGCTGCCGGACTTCGTTGGTCGGTAGTAGAAAGTTTGCCGGTGAGTGAATCAATAAAATATGGTGGCGACGACCGCGATGAATTGATAGACAAATATATCATCAGCCTAGCAAATCTAGGTAAGGCTGGTGTTAAAACGATCTGCTACAACTTTATGCCGGTGCTCGACTGGGCCCGAACAGATTTGGAAAATCCCAACGGAGATGGCACTTCCAGCTTGTACTTCAATAAGGCACAATTCGCTTATTTCGATATTCATATTTTGAAACGGAAGAATGCTGAAGAAGATTATGATAAGGAGACATTGATAGAGGTAAGCGAGTTGAAGAAGAAAATGACTGCTGCCGATGATGACCGCCTCATCGATAATATCATTGTCCGCACTCAGGGCTTTGTCAATGGTAATATCACCGAAGGAGAATCCGAACCGGTAGTGAAGTTCCGCAAATTGCTCGACTTATATAAAGGAATAGACCGGGATATGCTTAGAGCCAATATGGTTTATTTCTTGAAGAAAATTATGCCGGTGTGCGATGAATATGGAATTGGAATGTGTGTTCATCCCGACGATCCACCACTCCAAATATTGGGCCTTCCTCGCATTGTGACTTGCGATGCCGATATAGATTATTTCCTTCATGCAGTAGATAATCCTCATAATGGTTTAACTTTTTGTGCTGGTTCACTAAGTGCAGGAGCCCATAACAACGTACCTATATTAGCACAGAAATATGCAACTCGAACTCACTTTGTTCATCTCCGTAGCACCGATGTTCAACCTAATGGGGACTTTAAAGAAGCTTCGCATCTGGCAGGGCGTGCTCATATCATCGACTTAGTGAGAATTTTCGAGAAAGTCAATCCTCGTCTCCCGATGCGAGTAGATCATGCTCCATTGATGTTGGGCGACGAGAAGATGGGATATAATGCTGGATACTCATTTCATGGCCGAATGTTGGCTTTGGGACAGATGGAAGGTGTTATCGCAACAGTGCAACAAGAAATTGCAGAAGGTAGATTAAAATAATAACAACATGAACGAACTATTTTCAATTAAAGATCAAGTTGTAGCTATCACCGGTGGAACCGGAGTGTTGGGTAGCTGCATTGCAGTATATTTGGCAAAGCAAGGTGCAAAGGTTGTCGTAATGGGACGCCGTGAAGAAGCAGGCAAAGCCATTGTCGATTCTATTATTAAAGAAGGAGGAGAAGGAATGTTCCTCAAAACGGATGTCATGAATCCTTCGGTAGTAGAACAAAATGTCAATGATATTATCAATCGTTATGGTAAGGTCGATTCGCTGCTCAACGCTGCCGGTGGTAATATGAAAGGTGCGACGATCTCTCCCGATGGTACTTTCTTCGACGTCAAGATTGACGAGTTCGAGAAAGTGCTGAAAGTGAATCTTAGTGGCACGGTCATTCCTTCACAGGCTTTCCTCAAACCGATGGTCAAAGCGGGCAAAGGTGCTATTGTGAACTTCTCTTCCATGGCGGCCTTTCGTCCAATGACTAGGGTGCTGGGATATGCAGCAGCCAAAGCCGGCATCAGCAATTTCACGGCATTTCTTGCCAATGAGGTGGCAACGAAGTTTACCGAGAAGATTCGTGTCAACGCCATTGCTCCGGGATTCTTCCTGACAGAGCAGAATCGTTTGTTGTTGACTAATGAAGATGGCAGCCTTACTTTGAGAGGACAAGATGTAATCAGACAGACACCATTCAAACGTTTCGGCAAACCCGAAGAACTTTGTGGTACGATACAATATTTAATTAGTGATGCCGCATCTTTTGTTACTGGCACAGTAGCTGTTGTGGATGGCGGCTTCAACGTTTTTGCGATGTAATTAAAAGAAATTGCAATGAAAAGAATTATCACTTTAGGAGAAATCATGCTGCGCCTCTCACCTTCGGGCAGCAATAACAGATTCATTCAAGCCGATTCATTCGATGTGGTTTATGGTGGTGGCGAAGCTAATGTGGCAGTGAGCTGTGCCAACTATGGACACGAATCTTACTTCGTGACCAAACTCCCTACTCACGAAATTGGTCAGGCTGCTGTCAATGCACTGAGAAGATATGGAGTAAATACATCATTTATCGCTAGAGGTGGCGACCGGGTCGGTATCTATTATTTGGAAACC
>DAIUBN010000117.1:0-9815 GCA_036846645.1 Bacteroidaceae bacterium
CTACCTTCGTGGTGAATACGCTGAATACAAAACTACTCGTTGCCTGTCTGCAAGGTAAGGTTGAATTTCGGAATGGCACTGCTTCGGCACTGCTCACCGATAATATGCAGACGGTGGTAGACAACGGGAAAATAGAGACGACAAAGATTGTAGATAAAGAAAGTATTGTAGGATGGACCAAAGGTATTTTCTCTTACGATAACAAGCCCCTTGATGAAGTAGTAAAAGACATTCAAAGATATTATAATATCAATGTAGAATCGCCAGCAGGAATCGATACACTTCGTTATTCGGGTAGGTTCACCAACGACAAAGCTCCACAGGAAGTGTTGTCTATCTTAGGACGGCCATACGGACTTACTTTCAACATCAAGAAATGAGCGTGAGGAGAGTATTGCTATTCTTTATCACCTTGCTCTTCGTAGGCACTATCTGCAAGGCGCAAGGCATACAGCTCACAGCCAACAACGAACCGCTCAACGTGGTCATCAAACGGCTGAATGTGGAGGTTTCGTTCGACAATGCCGCATTATCAAAATACAGAGTGACCGTATCCCGTCACTTTTCTTCGGCAAAGAAAGCCATCTCTTATCTCATTGCAGGCAAGCCGCTCAGAATGGAAATCATTGGTGGCGTCTACATCATCAGTAGCAAGAGAGCGAGCGAGAAGAAGAAAACAGAAGAAAAGCAAAAGTCCTCAGTTATCGCCATCAAGCAACCTCCTATCATTAGAAGGCATAAAGTAGCAGACACCCTCGACACCAGCAGAGTCATTCCGCTAGAAGAAGTCACCATTACATCCCCTTCGCCCATCCACGAGCTGAATAATGGAGAAAGTACGGGCAGTGGACATTTCAATTATCTGATAGGACGGAACACGCCAGGGTTTGCCGACAATATGATATTCAATGTGCTCCGACTGATGCCGGGAATAAGAGCTTCGGGCGAACCTTCGGACGAATTGTATGTATGGGGCAGCAGTCCAGGTGAGAGCCGTATCATGCTAGACGGCATACCGCTCTTCGCCATGCAAAGCATCAACAATAACATCAGCTATATCAATCCATATATGGCAGGCGATGTGGTATACAAAAGAGGACAGCTATCTGTAACCGATCCAAGCCAAGTAGGGGCGATTGTCAATATCTCCAGTTCGTCGCATCAGTTGGAGCGAGCATCTTTCAAGGCCATGCTCGGCACCATGAGTCTGAATCTATTCGGTTCAGCTCCCATATCTAAAAGGAGTACGCTATCGGTAGCCTATCGGCACACCCTCAACGGACTGTTTAAAGATACCGAATTGAACCCTTATCGAAAGGGCAATAATGAGCACGGAGACGAATCTACCGAGAGTGGAATCTCTACAGTCGTACTATCTCCCGATTATCACTTTCAGGATGTCAATATCAATCTGACCGGTTCGAACAGACATGGCGATACCTACAAGATAACGGCATACGGTGCCAACGACTATATGGAGTACGAAAGTGACGACACATTGAATATTCATGGAGAGCACAAAAGTTACCAAGCCGGTATCTCGGGACAGTATTTGAAGAAATGGAACAATGGCAACGTGAGCAAGTTCTCTACCTTCTATTCTGGACTGTATTCATCGCAAGACAACAGCGCCACAGTCAATGAAAAAGAGAATAATAGTATCTCCGAAACAGAAAGGCTGGGACAATGCAACATCAAATATGAGCAGAACGGTGTAGGAAGATGCCCATCTATCAACCTAGGTGGAGAGGTCACTGTATACCATATTAATAATGGTTCGGGCATCCAGTCGCTAGTGAAACCTTCGCTATTTATGAACAAAGTCTTCGCACTTCCTCATCTTTCGGTAGATGCCGGCATCCGTACCGACTTTGTGAATAGCAGCATTAACATCCAACCCCGGGTAGTATTGAAATATAACTTCCTTAAATACTTCTCGCTGTCCTCTTCGTGGGGCATTTATCATCAGTATCTCGTAAAGGATCCTTATCAAGCCACGACGAAGTACTATCAGTTTCATTGGGATATCAATTCGGCACTCAAATCGTATAACACCATTGCCGGACTCTCTTTCGATACCGACTGGCTGAACGTAACGTTGGCAGGCTTCTGGAAGACGATAAAGAACTCCGACTGGATAGTCAATCAACAAGCTGTTCTTTCTAATTTCGATATCAAAGGTTTCGATGTCTCTACGAAAGTCAACTTCAGCAAAGGTGTTGTCTTTGCTTCTTGGTCGCTATCAAACGATCCACGGCAAGCCAAGGGCACAACCAACGAAGTAAAAGTAGGGAGTATAGTCCAACTTTCTCCATTTTCCATATCGGCCAACTACATCTATGGCAAAGGATACAATCCGCAACTGCTACAATTGAAAGGATCTGAAGGTCACAATAAAGGATACGAGAACAGCGGTTCTACTTATTCCAGAATGGATGTATCGGCATCATATAGCAAGCAATTCAAATCTTTAGGATTTTCGACAGGCATCTCAGTCATCAACCTGTTTGATAAGGCGAATACAAAATTCGTGACTACTAGCACTCCGAAAAGTGCATCATTCAACTTATTTTCACAAACTTCGAGGCGAACCTTCGTTTTTTTCATAGAATTTAAAATTTGAGAGGGTAGGGTAAATCCTTTTCTCAACGGTTAAACGGATAAATAATCAAAATTATTTGTTCGTTATGAGAAAAAGAATCGCAATTGTTTTGGTGATATTCACCATGGTAACAGCCGCAGCTTCTGCCTGCGACTTCAAATTCAATGTAGGCAACAACATTAAAAGTTGCCGTTCGGGTGAAGTGATTGAACTGACAATCGAACTTTCACTCACTCATAGAGTATGTAATGTGGCAGCAGCACAGACCAAATTCAAACTTGACGGAGTAAAGGCCGTAGGTGCCACTCCATGGAAACAACTAAGTCCGACGAAATATGTCAGGACCGTAAAACTACAAGTACTTCAGGACAATAAGAACAGAATATCGCTCACCGCAACCCGCACTTGTGATAAGGAAGGTGGTATCGGTACATTCGTATTACCAAAACAAAATTAGAACAAGAAACATGTTCCGCAAAATAATCGTCGCCATATTATTAATATTCACTGTCACGACAAGCTACGCAAAGGTTCCACAACAAACAGCAGACAGTATAGCCAATCTTTTGAACAATAAAGAAGAGAAGTGCGACAAATCGTGCCCGCTCTTTGCTTCCGAAAATTCGAACTCTGGATTGGTCAATACCATCTTCATCGACTTATTGGTAGCCATTGGCACAGTGTGGCTGTACAGCAACTACAAGAAGAAGTATTTCTTTATTATTGGTTCGGCAGTAGTCATTACGGTCAGTGCTTCTCATTTTCTGAGTTCGAGCAAGCAATGTATTGAATACAACAAGCCCTCTTGTCCTGTTGCTCCGATAGCTGCAAAAGCTACTCAACCCAAAGATACAGTGAAGGCCAGTACAGGAGATTTAAGCGACTTCGAGACAACCGATTCGAGCAACGTAGCATCTACCGATTCGAGTACTACAACAGCAGCACTTTCTGATTTCAGTAATGTTGATACCCCCAAGCCGGTGCAACAAACAGCAGTAAAAGCCATCGACTGGACGAATCCACAATTGTTCGATCCTATTGTCGTATTCATCTTGCTGGGCATCATCAGTATTGGGATGAAGTACAAAGGATTCGTGAAATATAGAGGTCTGTTTCTTCTACTAGGTATTGCTTGGCTGGGATTCTATCGTGGAGCCTGCAACTGCATGATAGGAAGTTTTCAGAGTTTGATACTCAATATCATGAACTGGAACTTTATATGGATAGGACTACTTTGGATAGGGATATTGATAGTAGCCACTTACTTGTTTGGCAGGATATGGTGCGGATGGCTGTGTCATTTGGGAGGCATTCAAGAATTTCTTTATCGCTCACCGAAACTCAAGATACTATCGAGCGATAGGAGTCAAAGTGTATTGCAAATCATCAGATATGCGATATTCGCTTTTTGGGTACTTCAACTTGTGGTGATGAAGACCAATATCTTCTGCCACTACGACCCGTTCAAAACATTGTTCAATATGATGTTCAACAACTCGGTCGATATCATTCTCGTTGCAGTGCTCCTCTTGTCGTCCGTTCTTATCTATCGTCCGTTTTGTCGGTCAATCTGTCCGGTGGGCGTCCTGTTGGGATGGGTATCCAGACTGCCCGGAGCACGCAAGATGAAGATAGAATCGAGCTGCGTGAGTTGTGGACAATGCAAGAAAGAATGTGCTATGCACGCCATCAAGAAAGACAACACAAACATTATAAACCCGGAAATTTGCATTGCTTGCGGTGATTGCAAAACCGTATGCCGCAAAGGTTCCATAAAACTAAAGTAATATGAAGCAAGTAATAATAGCGATACTATTGCTAGCAGTGAGTAGTACCGCCTATTCGCAATGGGAATGTCCCAGCCGACTAGGCGCAGCCCTAAAGCCAATAGGCAACAGCAACTTTATGTGGGGTGCCGAAGTAGAAGCATCTGGCGGATGGGTAAAAGACAATTATGCCGGTAATCTGATGGGATTCTTCGGATTGAACTATGGTCAGGGTAGAAGCAACTTCTATGTAGAAGGTGGACTCAAAGCCTGGATGAGAGGTAGCAACCAAACATGGGACTATGTAGACGAAACCACTTCAACATCGGGAACAAAGAAAGACAGAACACATAATGTATTGCCTGGTCTGCGTGAAGCTTTCTATCGTTACAACGGCGATAAGAGTATTCTGACTTTAGGTTTACAGTCGGCACATGGAGACGAAGACTATCTGCTCAACGAAAGAGTGGTAGGATTGAACTATCTATTTCGTACTTCTAATTGGAGATTGAATGTAATCGGTGGTTCGGTGATGCAGGACTTTGCTCGCAACGGACGGTTCTGTACCAAAGGATACCTTTACAACGACATTGTAGTGGGTCGTCCTCGTTCTTATGTTGGAAAAGATTTTGGAGATACCAATTTCGGAATGTTTTCTGTAGCTTTCACACCACAAAAGAAAGCTGATGAGTTTGGAGAAGCTACACCTTCGTTATTCTCTCTCAACAAAGTTGGAGCAGTGGCTTATAGTGAGTTCGGCAGACAATTGTCTAAACCGATATTCACTACCGGACTTTATACCGATTTCGACTTTGCCGGTATAGAAGTGAAGCCCGAAGTATTGATGCAGACAGTAGATAACAAGAAAGCTGTTATCTACCATGTCAGTGCCGAAAAGAAGTTTCAATGGAGTCCGTCTCAAGTATCCAGAATATACGGACTGTTTGTCGGCTATTCGGCTATCGACAATGGTGCACGTCCCATCAATTCGTTCAGTAACCTGTTTCTTGGAGATGTGCTCCGTCAAGACGTATTAGAATCGCCTGCCATACTGCTGGCGCTGAAGCATTCTTTTACCAAAATCAAGACTTCTATCAAGATACAAGGAGTGATGCAACTGAAGTCGTCGGTAGTGAGCAACGAGAGCACCGACTTTGTGCCCGATTACTACAACTCGCCCCTCAATAAGATGCAAGAACTTGATATCGCCGTGAGCAAGAACTTCGGCAAATATGTATGGCTCAACGCAAGTTTCGGAATGCTCAACTATCCGAACCTCTCTCTCACTAATGTCACACTACATTATAATAATGTACAGACGATGTTCGGCAAACTGGATTGTAGAATCACTTTTTAATATATAAAGTCATGAGAAATAAGATTTTTGGAATTCTCACACTGTTAGTCATTGTATGCTGGGTTATTATTGCCTGTCAGCAAGACGTTGCCATCGTCGGAGATGGAACAGAAACAACAACTTCGTCCGTGGTATCAGCTCAAAGTATCAGTCTGTCGTCAACTTCGCTCTATCTGAACTCGGGCAATTCTTCAACTTTGCAGTTCACCGTCGGTCCTACTGGTGCAACTTATACTACAGCGAGCTGGAGTAGCAGCAATACGAGTGTGGCAACCGTCACTCAAAGTGGTGTTGTTACGGCTGTAGCCAATGGCACTGCCACCATTACACTTACGGTAGACGGACTATCGGCTTCTTGTGCTATAACCGTCACTACAAGTACAGTGAGCGTAGAGTCGGTGAGCCTTTCGCCTACTTCGGCTACCGTTACAGCCGGCAAGACACAACAACTCACTACGACCATCAGCCCCAGCAATGCCACCAACGTATCTTACACTTGGAGCAGTAGCAATACATCGGTAGCAACGGTCAGCCAGTCGGGACTCGTCACTGCTGTTGCAGCAGGAAGTGCCACTATCACTGTGACTACCAACAACGGTAAGACAGCCACTTGTAGCATCACCGTACAGGCTGCAACATCGACTTCTACCTATTCGGTCACTACCTCCAAATGTACAGGATGCGGTCACTGTGTCTCTGCTTGTGCTTACGGAGCCATTACTGTTTCGGGAGGTAAAGCTACCATCAATGCTTCCAAATGTACAGGATGCGGTAAGTGTGTCAGCAGATGTGGACATGGAGCCATCACCAAGAAC
The DNA here is from genome assembly GCA_036846645.1 of Bacteroidaceae bacterium. Lineage (GTDB taxonomy): Bacteria > Bacteroidota > Bacteroidia > Bacteroidales > Bacteroidaceae > JAAYUD01. Next base: position 6,541 of record DAIUBN010000117.1, read on the forward strand.
TAAAAACAAACAATTATGAAAACAAGACGAAACAAAAGTATCGGAATAGTGTTTTTCGGAATACTGCTTGCGATGTTGATTTTCAACAGTTGCGGAGAATATAATAAGGTATATGCCATAGATACTTCGAAATGTACGCTTTGCCAGCAGTGCATATCGGTATGTGGAAATCATGCCATCAGCTACATAGATACCGGAGATACAACGACCGACTATATCGTTATTGATTCGAAGAAGTGTGTAGGCTGCGGCAAATGTATCAAAGCATGTAGCTCGAAAGCCATCTATTCTGCCGATTGATGAAAAGAATGATTATTGCGCTCTTTCTCTTCTTCCCTCTATGCGGCTTCTCGCAAATTGCAGTGAGATATGCCTACGGAAAAAGACCATACTATCAAAGGGGCGACACCGTCCGGTTGATAGTGGCTATGAAACTCAATCCGAAAAGCTGCCTGGATGGGATGAGAAAGACTTACGTTTACTTCTCCGAATGTGAAGAAGTGACCAAAAGACCGTGGAAAGCGTCACCAAATGGCATCTTCGTGAAGGATATGTTAATCAAGGTGATTGGTAAAGCGAAGGACAAGGCAAAAATTACTATTACAAGAGATACAGATAAAGAATCTCTATTCAGACAAGAAGTGATCAATTTAAAATAATAGACATGGAGAAAAATAATCAAGCAAAGCTGAACGCAACACAAATCACAGCTCGCATCATCATACTGTCGTGCTTCCTCATCTTGATAGCCGACACCATCTATATGAACGTCAACGGCATCTTCGACGGCAATCATGCCAAGTGCATTATCTTCAACTCAATGCCCAAATGGAGCTTCTATCTGCTCGAGAATGTGGTAGAACTCACTATTGTTGTCATTATCGGTGTGATGATCAGCATCATTGCCGAACAGTATTTCAGAAAGATAAAGCGTTTCTACCCCAAGAACCAACTCCTGGCATTCGCCTACGCTTCTATCTTGCCGGTCTGCTCATGTGGTGTCATTCCTCTTATCGACTCTATGAGACGCCGTACATCACTCAAAGTCATCGTCACCTTTGTATGTGCGGCTCCCTTGCTCGATCCGTACGTCATCTTCCTATCATATACTGTCTTGGGACTGAAGTATGCCATTATTCGCATCATCAGTTCATTGGTTTTATCGATTGCCGCAGGCTGGGCTGTCGAACTGCTGGCCAAGACTTTCAAACTCACCGAGTGGAACGATACCACTAATTGCAGCAAAACATGTAGTCCGGTGCTCGAACGCGATCCTTTTGTGAAAGCTCTCAAGATAACCAAACAGCTTATCCCCTATATTCTTATAGGTGGATTATTGAGTTTCGTCTTCGCTATGGCCGATACGAAAGAGTTGCTCCACGGTATCAATCTGAACCAAGAGCCTTTATCAGCCATCATACTCACCATCTTCGGCATTCCAATTTATATGTGTCATGGAGCCGATGTCATCTTTCTGAAACCATTCATTCAATATACCGACTTGAGTTTGGGAAGTGCAATGGCCTTCTCACTCAGTTCGTCGGCAGTGTGCGTTTCTTCTATTGTGATGCTCGCAAAGTACTTAGGTAAGAAACTGGCGGGACTGCTCACTGCTGTCATCTTTATACTCATTGTGCTCATATCTATTGTACTCAATATACTGGTTTAGTACTCCACCATTACTAAAAGGCAGTGCAAACCGAATGCAGGGTCAAACATATTTGACTTTGCATTCTTTCTAAAAGGCCGAGAAGATATTCTTCATGCATATCTATTCATGTCAAAACAAACAATATGCTTCATAAAGAAAGCTATCAATATAACTTTTATCAATAAATGCTGATAATTAATAGCTCTTTGTCTAATAACGGTAAATTTCACAACTAATTTTGTCTTCGTATCAAAGAATTTAGTAATTTTGCGAATTTACTAACAGATATGTTTTATATACCATAAATATTATTTAATATGGATTCAAACAAAATTGTTGGAGAAAGAATCAAATCTCTCCGCGAAAGCAAATCGATGACAATCGAAGAGTTGGCTAAGAAAGCCGAATTATCGGTAGAACAAATCCAACGTATTGAAGATGATATCGATCTGCCTTCTCTGTCTCCGCTGATTAAGATTTCACATGCTCTCGAAGTACGTCTCGGTACCTTCTTCGACGACCAAAGCGTAAACGGTCCGGTGATTTGCCGCAAAGACCATTATAGCGATTCCGTAACCTTCTCGAACAACACAACCAACTCGAGAAAGAACATGGAGTATCATTCGCTTTCTAAATCGAAGACCGACCGTCACATGGAACCGTTCGTTATCGACGTCAATCCTACAGCAGATGATTATGTACTCTCTACCCACGAAGGAGAAGAGTTTATCTACATCCTCGAAGGAACGATGGAACTGGTGTACGGCAAGAATAAATATCTGCTCAACCCGGGTGACAGCGTTTACTACGATTCTATCATACCTCACCATATTCATGGTTATGAGGGACAGAAAGCAAAGATTCTGGCAGTAATCTATACACCTGCCAACTAAGGAAACAGTGAAGAAATAAAATCAAGAGATATAGTTTTAAAATAGGTATAAGCAAGAGGTATGTTACAACTTTCTGACAGGACTCTGGGGGACTGGCTCGAACACTGGGCACAGGAAACCCCGGATAAGGAGTATATTGTATATTCCGACCGAAACTTGAGATGGACGTGGAAAGAGTTTAATGAACGTGTCGACGATATGGCCAACGGACTGGTGGCTATCGGTGTGACCCGCGAATCGCATGTCGGTATTTGGGCAGCAAATGTTCCCGACTGGCTTACCCTGCTATATGCTTGTGCCAAGATTGGTGCGGTATATATCACGGTGAATACAAGCTACAAACAGTCGGAACTGGAATATCTGTGCCAAAATTCTGATATGGATACGCTGTGTATCGTCGATGGCGAACGCGACAGCGACTTTATAGAAATGACTTACAAGATGCTTCCCGAACTGAAAAACTGCGAACGCGGCAAACTCAAAAGTGAGAAGTATCCGTTTATGAAAAACGTTATCTATCTCGGTCCTGAAAAGCATCGCGGTATGTACAACTCTTCGGAGATTCTGCTGCTTGGTCAGAATATGGACAATACAGAATTCAAACGTCTGAGAGCTTTATCCAATTGTCACGATGTTGTCAACATGCAATATACTTCGGGCACTACAGGCTTCCCCAAGGGAGTGATGCTTACCCACCACAATATTGCCAATAACGGTTTTCTCACCGGTGA
>DAIUBN010000118.1:0-9794 GCA_036846645.1 Bacteroidaceae bacterium
ACAACGACATTAATATTAAGCTGACTCTCGGGAAATCGAGCAACATGTTAGTTCTTAACGCAGAAGGCATCTTGGAAGCCAATCTGAAGAACTTGAACATGAAAGTTTGCCAAATCATCGGTGACATCAATGAAACAAAAGTCGAGAATTGTATCATCGAAAATCTCGTAGCCAACACTGGTAACGAAGTGAATCTGCTGAACAGTAAAATCAAACTCATGCAAGCCAAGATAGACAATTCTACCATCAGCACAGCAAAAAGTAGCATAGAAAGCATCCACTTGACAGGCCAGAGCGACTATAACGAAGCGCTCAAAATAGATTCGGCACATAGCATCCAGCATATCATACTAGATCCTACTCCCGGCAAGTACATCTTGACAATGAGCACTTTTCATGCAGAAATAAATTATAAGTAAGAACAAAGAGCATTTAATACTCCTACGACTTTCACCAACAGTTTGCTTCAGCGTAATCTCCTCTATATCGGTTTTTTAGCGCTGCGCTGCCACCAATTTGGTATAGTAAGGAAGGCTGTAACAAACGGATTTTCAGCAGATTGATATTTGCTGCGTAGCCCCACGAGACTTGCTTCGCAGGCCGACGATTAAAGTCTAATCGGCTCACGAAGCAAGTCTCACAGGCCATCGGAGCAAGTCTCGCAGGGGTCCGATACAATAGAGCGTAATTTCACAATTTTCATCCTTATCCTTCGCTCGATTCATCTGTATATTTTTCTAGAAACGTCTGCACCATTTAGGGAAAACATACAGACGTTTCGTCCGAAAGGTCCTTATGATTTTAACAACAGTCCATACAAAAACAGCTGCCCTGAAATTCCTCGCAAGAGGAAATATCTTCAGAAGCACCATGAAGGCAAACGTTGAAAACGTTCCGGCTTCTTGGTGTTACCGATGACATAGTGTGTTTCACATTGAAGATGTCACATTTTAGCACAATCAATCCCGGTCAAAGCGACGAAGCGCCGCGAGAGCAAATATTATCGCGTTGATTGATAGACAGTTGGGGACTATCACGCTATACCAAGTAATAGCCGTATCATAAATAAGTATCTGTACGAGTGGCGTTTTCGCTGAAGATAAGACCCGAGTAAAGTCGTAGGAGTAAAATGCCCCCCAAACCATAAAAAGAGAAGAGCGCGAACAACTTTTAGTTATTCACGCTCTTATTAGTTGCGGAGGTTTGACTCGAACAAACGACCTTTGGGTTATGAGCCCAACGAGCTACCAACTGCTCCACTCCGCGATGTTTAGTGGGTGCAAAGGTACGTCTTTATTTTTATAAAACAAATTATTTAGTAGTTTTTTTATTGCAGAGTGCTAAATAAAGTAAAATAGGTCATTCTACATTCTTATGTCTCCTGCTTAGTTCTCGGCAATCTTATATTTCTGCTATCATCAACTACAGCATTTCCATCATAAATATTAATTATTTTCTTGTATCGTAAGAAGAAAAGGACTAATTTTGCACAACTTATTAAATAATGAGCAATGGAAAGATCTAAAACAAGAGACATAATAGTAGATGCAGCCCGCCAGATATTCGCAAGAAAAGGGGTGGAGAATGTGACTATGAATGATATTGCCATTGCTGCTAAGAAAGGACGCCGCACTCTCTACACCTATTTTAATAATAAAGAAGAACTTTATTGGGCTGTAGCCGAAACAGAGCTCGACTTGCTATCGGATATGATGGAGCAAGCCGCATGTAAAGAAGTGTCGCCCGACAAAAAGATTATCGACGTTATCTACGCCCGCCTCGAAACAGTGAAAGCCGAAGTTTATCGCAACGGTACACTGAAAGCCGACTTCTTTAGAGACATCTGGAAAGTAGAAACCGTGAGAAAGCGTTTCGACCTCCGTCAGATATTACTTTTCAAGCAATTATTGCGTGAAGGAGTCGAAAAAGGAGTATTCGATATAGAAGATGTCGATTTTACTGCCGTATTGATGCATTATTGTGTCAAAGGTATTGAGGTGCCCTATATTAGAGGACAAATCGGTGCCCACCTCAGCAAAGAGAAAAGGAAAGAATATGTGTCGGATATTGTTTTCGGCGCATTACATAAAAAGAGTTTCATTAAATAAATTAATTATGGGATTATTAGAAGGAAAAACAGCCTTGATAACTGGTGCTGCACGCGGTATCGGTAAGGCTATCGCACTGAAGTTCGCTTCGGAAGGTGCCAATATTGCATTCACCGATTTGGTAATCGATGAAAACGGTAAAGCTACAGAAGAAGAGATAGCTGCCAAAGGTGTAAAAGCCAAAGGTTATGCTTCTAACGCCGCCGACTTTGCTCAAACAGCAGAAGTCGTTGCCGAAGTTCAGAAAGATTTTGGTTCGATAGATATTCTTGTCAACAATGCCGGTATCACTAAAGATGGTTTGATGATGCGTATGTCGGAATCTCAATGGGATGCTGTCATCGCTGTCAACCTGAAATCTGCATTCAATTTCATTCATGCCTGCACTCCCATCATGTTGAAACAAAAGAGAGGTAGCATCATCAACATGGCATCTGTAGTAGGTGTTCATGGCAATGCCGGACAATGCAACTATGCTGCTTCCAAAGCCGGTCTGATTGCACTTGCCAAAAGTATTGCTCAAGAAATCGGTTCTCGCGGTATCCGTGCCAATGCTATTGCTCCCGGATTCATCGAGACAGCCATGACTGCTGCTCTTCCCGAAGAGATTCGTAAAGATTGGATTCAGAAGATTCCATTGCGCCGTGGTGGTACAACAGATGATATTGCCAATGTAGCTACTTTCCTGGCTTCCGACCTTTCTTCATATGTTTCGGGTCAGGTGATTCAGGTAGATGGTGGTATGAACATGTAATTCGTGTCGATGGAAATCGTTTACGAAGACAATCATATTATTATTGTCAACAAGACTACTTCCGAGATAGTTCAAGGCGATAAGACGGGCGACAAACCTCTTTGTGATCTGCTCAAAGATTACATTAAAGAGAGAGATGCCAAGCCGGGCAATGTCTTTATGGGCACTGTTCATCGTCTGGACCGCCCCGTAAGTGGTCTTGTTGTCTTTGCAAAAACAAGCAAGGCACTTGCCCGAATGAACGAAATGTTTCAGAAAGGAGAAGTGCACAAAACGTATTGGGCAATTGTTCAGAACTGCCCCGATCCAGTCGAAGCCACATTGACTCACTGGTTGGTGCGCAACGAGAAACAGAACAAGAGCTACGCCTACGACAAAGAAGTGCCGAAAAGCAAAAAGGCAGTACTCGACTACAGTCTCATCGGACATACCGAACGCTACTTCTTGCTTTCCATCAATCTGCACACCGGGCGTCATCACCAAATACGCTGCCAACTGGCCAAGATAGGTTCGCCTATCAAAGGGGATTTAAAATATGGAGCAAAACGCTCCAATCCCGACGGTGGTATTTCACTACATGCCCGCCGCATTCAGTTTATCCATCCTGTCTCGAAGAAAGAAATAGATGTTACCGCGCCGGTTCCCGAAGATAACTTATGGAAAGGATTGGAACTATCTATAAAACAGCAATAGAGCAAAGAGCTATGAGAAAATATATTTCATTACTATTAAGCGTCGTTTTAATTGTTTCGCTATCGGCTTGCAGACGTCATTCTAAGTTCGATCCCAGTAAGGATACAATGATTAGAATGGAAACAACAGCCGGTGTCATCGTGTTTAAGCTCTATAAAGATACGCCAAGACACCGTGCCAACTTCATTAAAATAATGGACGAAGGCATTATCGACGGAACATTGTTTCATCGTGTCATCAAAGACTTTATGATTCAAGGTGGCGACCCTGATTCTAAAGATGCACCTCCGGGAAAAGAGTTAGGTACCGGTGGTCCACGCTATACCGTACCTGCCGAGATTCGTTTTCCAGCACATTTTCATAAAAGAGGTGCACTGTCAGCAGCTCGTGCCGATGATAGTGTCAACCCGATGAAAGAATCTTCTTCCTGCCAATTCTTTATTGTAACAGGTAAGGTCTATTCTCTCGACTCACTCATGACATATCAAGATATGCGCAACAAATATATTGAGAACCAAGCTTTAGAAGGTCTGGCCCAAAAGCATATCCGAGAAATCAACCAGATGAAGAAGAACGGCGACAACAGAGGACTCTTTCTATTGCAACAGAAGCTACTGCCTCAAGCCAAAATGATGGCTCTCAAAGAAGGTATTATCAAATACTCTCCTGAACAGATTGAGACCTATACTACCATTGGCGGTGCGCCACTATTGGATGGCAACTATACCGTCTTTGGCGAAGTGGTATCGGGCATGGAAGTAATAGACAAGATAGCCAACATGCCAACCGACCGCAACGACCGTCCTTTGAAAGATGTCAAAATTCTTAAGGTAGAAGTACTGAATGAAAATTAACCACCATAAGCTAAGCAACGGTCTGCGCATCGTTCATACCGAGATAAAAAGCACTCAGATGGTAGCTCTTAATACATTATATAATGTAGGAGCGAAAAACGAAGATCCGGAGCATACAGGTTTCGCCCATCTCTTCGAGCATCTGATGTTCGGCGGTTCGGTCAATATTCCCGACTATGACGCTCCGTTACAACGAGCCGGAGGAGAGAACAACGCGTGGACCAATAATGATATCACCAACTATTACCTGACGGTTCCGGCACAAAACGTAGAAATTGGCTTTTGGCTAGAATCCGACCGTATGCTAGGACTACACTTCAGCGAGAAGAGTCTCAACGTACAGCGAGATGTTGTGATGGAAGAGTTCAAGCAACGTTGTCTGAACCAACCTTATGGTGATGTAGGGCACCTGATTCGTCCCCTAGCCTATAAAGTTCATCCTTACCGGTGGCCCACTATCGGCAAGGATTTATCTCACATCGCCAACGCCACATTGCCCGAAGTCCGTTCCTTCTTTTATAGTTACTACGCTCCCAACAATGCTGTGCTAGCCGTAACAGGCAATATTTCTTTCGAGAAGACCGTAGCATTGGCCGAAAAATGGTTTGGCAGTATACCAAGAAGACGTGTCCCGAAAAAGCAAATCATCATAGAGCCCGAGCAGAGAGAAGAAAGGAGACAGACAGTAGAACGTAATGTCCCTGTTGACGCCCTCTACATGTCGTACCATATGTGTGAAAGAAAACACCCCGATTACTATGCTTTCGATATTCTGTCGGATATTCTGAGCAACGGCACATCATGCCGGTTGGTTCAGCATCTGGTCAAAGAGCAGCAATTGTTCACCTCGATAGATTGTTATATCTCGGGCAGTGTAGATGCCGGATTGTTTCAGATATCAGGTAAGATGGCACCAGGTGTAACACTGGAGCGAGGCGAAGAAGCTGTTCGCCAAGAATTGGATGTACTGAGCAAAGAGCCGATTGGCAAACACGAACTAGAGAAAGTGAAGAACAAATTCGATTCGGAGCATATCTTCGGACTTATCAGTTATTTGAATATTGCCACCAATCTCGCTTTCTTCGAATTGTGCGACAAAGCAGAAGAGCTGCTCAATGAAGTGGCTCGCTACCGTTCGGTAACACCCGATCAGCTGCTTTGTGTTTCGCATTCCGCTTTCAAAAATCCTTGCGTTCTATACTATAAGCATAAAGAATCCTGAATAATAAAGTTTACAAATTGGTAAGTTTAACACTAAAGTAGAATGACATTATAAAAAAATGAGTAAATTTGTCGTTCATTTTGAAGAAATGCACTAGCCAAGAAAAACAATAAGCTAATCAAATTTATATAGTGAATTATGAAACCAACTTTATTTGTACTTGCTGCCGGAATGGGCAGTCGCTATGGTGGTCTGAAACAACTTGATGGTCTAGGCCCTAGCGGAGAAACTATTATGGACTATTCTATTTTCGACGCTATTCGCGGTGGTTTTGGAAAAGTAGTATTTGTTATCCGCAAAGATTTTGAGAACGATTTCCGTTCAAAGATTCTGAGTAAATACGAAGGACATATCCCTACCGAACTTGTTTTCCAAGCTCTCGATAACCTCCCAGAAGGATTCAAATGCCCGGCAGAACGTGTTAAACCTTGGGGTACCAACCACGCTGTATTGATGGGTAAAGATGTCATTAAAGAGCCGTTCGCTGTGATCAACTCCGACGATTTCTATGGTCGCGACAGTTTTGCAGTTCTTGCTAAAGCTCTGACAGAAATGGAAGGTAAGAAAGATGATTATTGCATGGTAGGCTACCGCATCAGCAATACACTGAGCGAAAACGGTAGTGTTGCTCGTGGCGAATGCCGTACGACAGATGGTTATCTGACCAGCGTTATCGAACGTACTTCTATAGCACGTATCGATGGCAAAATCCAATATAAAGACGAAGACGGCAAAATGGTTGAAATAGCAGAGAACACTCCTGTTTCAATGAACATGTGGGGCTTCACTCCCGACTACTTCGCTTATTCTGAGGAGTACTTCAAAGACTTCTTGAAAGAGAATATGGATAAGCCAAAAGCTGAATACTTTATTCCTTTGATGGTGAACAAACTCATCAACGATGGAACAGCCAAAGTTAAAGTGCTCGATACTACCAGTAAATGGTTTGGCGTGACCTACGCTGCCGACCGTCAAGGTGTAGTAGACAAAATCAAAGCACTTGTTGATGCAGGCGAATATCCAAGCTGCCTTTTCAAATAAGACAACTCTATAGTTTGAACATATCAGAAGGGACTGTAACGAAGATAATCTTCGCCGCAGTCCCTTCTCCTTATTATATATGGTATTTTACATTTCGTCACAAAGTAAGCCGGTTATCTTCCGATTCTTAACCAAACTGCTAACATTCTTTTTCAATTTCTCTTTCTTTTGAAATGTTATTATAAAAATACTTCATTTATTATTTTATCTCACAATAAATTATTAGTTTTGCCTAATTGAACAATGAACCTATTTTATTAAAATAATAATTTATATGAGTACATCAATTTTATCATTAGAGCCCAAACTAATTTGGAAAGAATTTCATGCTCTGACACAAATACCTCGTCCATCAGGACATACAGAGGCTGTTGCCAACTATTTAGTTAAGTTTGCTCACGACTTAGGTCTAGAAAGCTTTATCGACGAAGTAGGCAACGTAATCATGAAAAAGCCAGCTACTCCAGGTATGGAGAACCGCAAAGTCTGCATTCTTCAAGCCCACATGGATATGGTTCCTCAGAAAGGTACAGATTCTAAACATAATTTCGAGACAGATCCTATCGAAACAATTGTAGACGGTGATTGGCTGAAAGCCAACGATACTACTCTTGGCGCCGATGATGGTCTGGGAGTTGCAGCCATTATGGCTATTATGGAAGAGAAAGACATCAAGCATGGTCCATTGGTAGCATTGATTACCAAAGACGAAGAGACTGGTATGTATGGTGCTTTCGGACTGAAAGAAGGTACTATCGATGGTGATATTCTTCTCAACCTCGACTCAGAAGACGAAGGTCAGCTGTTTATCGGTTGCGCTGGTGGTATTGATATCATCGCTTCATTAGAATATAAGGAAGTAGAGCCTTGCAATGAATGCCAAGCTGTCAAAGTTCAGCTCAAAGGTCTACGCGGTGGTCACTCTGGCCTCGAAATCAACGAAGGACGTGCCAATGGTAATAAATTGATGGTTCGCTTCGTTTATGATGCTATTTCTAAAGTTGGAGCCAAACTAGCTAGCTGGGAAGGCGGCAACATGCGTAATGCTATTCCTCGTGAAGCTCACGTTACTCTACTTGTACCTCCAACCAACGAAGCTAAACTCACCGAACTGGCTAGCAAGTACGAGAAACTTTTCAATGAAGAGCTGAAAGGTATCGAAGAAGGCATCACACTCCGCGTTGAGAAGACAGAGAAGCCAAAAGGTATTGTTCCTGCAGAAATTCAAGACAACCTCATCGACGCCATCTATGCTTGCCAGAATGGTGTAACTCGTATGATTCCTTCAATGATGGATACTGTTGAGACATCTTCCAACTTGGCTATCATCACTATCGGTGAAGGCAAAGCTTCTTTCCAGATATTGGCACGCAGCTCTAACGAAGACATGAAAGAATATCTCACCAACAGCTTGACAGCATGTTTCAACATGGCAGGCATGAAAGTTGTTACCGAAGGTGGATATGCTGGCTGGCAGCCCGACTTTGATTCTCCTATTCTTGCAGCTATGGTAGAATCTTACAAACAACAGTTTGGTGTAGAAGCTAAGGTAGTTGTTGTTCATGCCGGATTGGAATGTGCTGTTATCGGTGCTACAGTTCACGGATTGGATATGATCTCTTTCGGTCCTACACTTCGCTCTCCGCACACCCCATCAGAGAAAGCCAATATTCCTAGTACAAAGAAATTCTATGAGTTCCTTGTTGCTACATTGGCAAATACTCCAATTAAGAAATAATTAATAATATAATTGTTTTTGAGCGGTCGGTAAGAGCAATCTTGTCGACCGCTTTTTCATAGGGCCTATAAGGCATATAAGGCTTATAGGCCCTATGAAAACTATCTAATGGAAGAAGTAACTTTATACTTATTACGGAATTCATAACCACTATTACGGTTTCTTGTTAAAGAAAAGTACTACCTATTAATATTATCATTAATTTTGCCACGGATAGTTATATAATATGGTAAAGAAAATTCTACAACTCAACACATTATTAGAATGCAACAAATGTATGGGAAGTAAGGCATTGCATCCATTGGTAAGTGTCATCGACCTTGCCGAAGAAGCTGTGTCACGATACAACTATATAAAATGCAACTTCTACGCCGTATTACTGCTCGAACATTCTTGCTGCGACTATTATTATGGCAGACGCAGTATGGACTACTCAGACGGCACACTCATCTTTCTCACCCCAAAGAAATGCATGGAGTTGATTACCGAATGCGATAGCGACGATTGCCTCAATAAAGGCAAAATGTTGATATTCCATAAAGATATTATTACCGAGACCTCACTTAACAGGCACTTCAATACCGATTATCGCTTTTTCAGATACCAAGATAATGAAGCACTCCACATATCAGAACGAGAGAAACAAATTGTCTTTGATAGCCTCGACCAGATTAAAAGAGAAGTCGATCATGACATGGATTGTTTTTCCGAATCACTTATCTCCCATCTCATCGCTGTTTTACTCGATTATTGCCGCCGTTTTTATGAACGACAATTCATATTAAGAAACGATGAGAATAAAGAGAAAATAGAAAAGCTGAAGACATTATTGGCGGATTATTATCAGAACAACATAGCTAGCAATGTGCAACTACCTTCTGCCAAATGGTGTGCCGATAATTTAGAACATTCTATTGCCTATTTGAACAGTATGTTGCAACATCAAGAAGGAATGTCCATTCAAGAGTATATCCAATTCAGTAGAATCAATATTGCCGTAGATCTTATCATGAACTCTGAAGAGCCTGTAGAAAAAATATCAGAAAGATTAGGGTTCCGAAACTCTATCTATTTCAATAGAATATTCAAAAAGATAGCCGGCTGTTTGCCCACTGAATATAGAAAAAGATTATGAGATATAGTTTTATATCAGGAGTGAAATTTATCGATTTCATCGAATTTTAAGGCCGATTAGAGTTGACTATCCACAGATAAGAAAAAAATAATTAGCAGAATAATTATTGTAGCTGCAAATAAAAAAGAGAAGTCCCATTTCTGAAATTTCTCTTTTTATATAGTCTACTTGAAGCCATTAAATAGAATCATGACTGCACAATAAAATAACAGCATTTTTTTGTGTGTTCGTCCAGCTTATCAACCGTTC
>DAIUBN010000119.1:0-9670 GCA_036846645.1 Bacteroidaceae bacterium
AGCAATAGATGTTTAATTTTTAGAATAAAAAATTACTTTTCTTATTCTATATATCCAAATAAAATATATCTTTGCATTAATCTAAGTATCATCAATGCACAGATATATTAAACTAATTATTTTATTCGTAGTTTGTTGTCTAAGTCTGAATACTACGGCAAGTGCTTATGAGCAAAGAAACATGAACAGCTCACAAGATGGTTATATCTTGTTGCTCAATTTCTACAGAGGAAGTAATGAATGGGCAAATGCAATAGAAAACAATATCGCCAAACATCTTATCTCTACCGGAAAGAAATTCTATCTAAAAAATGTATTCAAGTCGTCGACAGACGCCAACAAGAACAATCCAAACTGGTGGGCTGATAATTTTAATGACTTACCTGCCAAGAAACCCGATTTAGTATTTATTCTGGGTGATGCTGGTTGGATACTCTACAGACATTATGTTCCACAAGATTGGAGTAAGATTCCATGTATCATTCTTCCTGCTCGTCAGATGACAATGGATTTCAAATTTTTCTCACACAATGTTGATATCGACTCTTTAAAGATGATTCCTTTTGAGCAGACTATAAAGAAATTCAAAGCTGTAGCAATATATCATCAACATTATGCCAAACAAACAATAGATTTGATACGCACCTTGCAACCCTCAATCAATAAGATTGTACTTATATCCGACAACAGACTGTCTTCTTCATACGTCAGGTCTAAAATGAAATCGGCAATGAAAGACTATTTTAAAGGGATAAAATATATCACGATCAACAAAACCAATTACAGTACCACCCAATTATTGAATAAACTGCAATCATTCGATACCCGAACAGGAATTATCTTTTACGGGTGGTACGATGACAATGAAACCGAAGGAAATGTGGACTATACAAAAAAGATGATAAGCACTTATTCTAAAGTTCCAATCTTCACCCTCACCGATTTTGACACGAATAACGAGACGTCGCTTTGTGGCGGATATTACAATTCGACACAAGACCTCAGCAAAACAGCGACAGATATGATTGATAAGTTTGAGAATAACCAGTATATTCCTTGGGGAACAATAGTAGATTCCAATTCGCCTAAAAAATATCTGAATTTCAAGTTACTGATGTCAAAAGGTATAGATTCTTCTCTTATCCCCCAAGATGCTGTACTATTCGGCAAACCGCTTTCATTCTACGAAAGACACAGACGTACGGTATGGGTTATCGGCATACTTATTGCCATTATGTTGTTCTTGATTTTGAAATATGTCATCACCCAACGCAACTTGCGACATGAAAGAGAAAAGGAGGTATTGCATCTCAAACGATATGAAATGCTATTCAACAACATGCCTATTGCCTATCTGAGATACTTTATATCCAAAGACGATAATGGCAAGCTCTACTACAAGATATTGAACAAGAACAAAGTGTGCGATAATATATTCGTCTCTAATAAAGGTGTCCAGAGTATTTCATCTTTCGAGAAACTGATCTTTACTCCGGATGAAAAAGATAACATAGAGAAAATAGCAAAAGGTAATCCGGCGCACTATATGGAGGTGAGATGCTCTGAGTGTGAAAAGAACTTCGATGTCTATATTTGCCCCAGTGAGAAAGAATCTATCATAGATATCTTTGTCCTCGATAAGACCAAACAGATAGAAGCTCTCCATAAGGTCATCAAATATGCCCGAATGAACAACAGAATATTGGAGATGCTGCCCGATGATATTATTATCTTCCAGCGCGATCATTCTATCTCCAAACTTATCAACCACTCGGGTAATAAATCGGCACTTCTATTAGACAATATCTTCAATAAAACGTCCACCCATCCTAATATCTTACCTATCATCAACAAATTCAATGATAGTATTGATAGAGCTTTCGATACTAACGAACTCGTAGGATTCGATTATGAGATTAAAGAGAATGATTCTTCCAGCTATTTTAAAGCCCGTCTCAACGCTATCTCCAACACACAAGTCTGCTGCAATATTCACGATTACACAGAAATGATGCGAGACAAACTTGACATCATTAATAATAAAAAGGAGTTGGAACATCTTAATCATAAACTCCAGATTGTACTAGACGCTGCCTACGTAGTGCCTTGGACATTGGATTTGAATAAGTGGAAGATTATTGTGAAAGACACAGAATATGATGTCGACACAGTAAAAAGGCAAGTTCATCCTGACGATTTGGACGATTATAATAATTGCATAGAAAAACTTATTCAGACATCAGATAGAAAAGGTATTGATCCCCATAACATCCGAATCAACTTTGATGGAAGAGGTTATCATTGGTACAAGATGAGATGTATCGTCGACAAATGGGACATCAATAACAAACCGACCATACTTATCGGTTCTGCAGAAGATGTTGACAAACAGAAACAGATAGAAATCAATCTGATAGAAGCCAAAGAAAAAGCCGAAGAATCCAATAAATTGAAATCGGCATTTATTGCCAATATGAGCCATGAGATTCGCACTCCTCTCAATGCGATTATCGGTTTCTCGGAAGTGCTGTCTTCTTCTTGCAAACTGAACGAAGAAGAAAAAGCGTTATTCCGCAAAAATATAGCCATCAACAAGGACTTGTTGATGCAACTCTTCAGTGACATACTCGATCTGGCCAAAATAGATGCCGGAACAATAGAATTCTTCTACGAAAAAGAAGATTTCACCAAAATCATCAATAACGTCATATCATCTGCCCTTATCCGAATGAAGAGAGACAATAAAGTACAACTGGTGATTGACGAAATACCCGAATCATATACCACGATCACCGACCCGAAAAGAATCAATCAAGTCATTACAAACTTTATCAACAATGCCATAAAGTTCACCGCTTCGGGTACTATCAAACTGGGGTATCGCATCACCGAAGATAATATGATATATTGCTATGTCAGCGACACAGGTATTGGAATATCAGACGAACAGCAAGAAAAGATCTTTGAACGTTTCATAAAACTCAATTCTTTCAAACAAGGCACTGGTCTGGGATTGTCTATCTGTAAGATGATAATCGAAAAGATGGATGGAGAAATTGGCGTTGATTCTAAACAGGGTCAAGGTTCTACCTTCTGGTTCAAGATTCCTATCCTCGATAAAATACCAGCTTATGCAGCAGATGAAGTCTGATAATGTGACCTACCTTTAAGATAATATTCTTCTCTTCTTAAGGTAACACAGTTTACTATTCAATGAATGACAAATTCTCTTTTATTTTTTCTTTGACTATGGAAGTTTTTTCAGCTTTTATACTTATCTTTGACTACTCTAATTTCTAATGATTATACCGACATGATTATTAACGAAAGGGATATAAGACACGAACAAGTAATTGCCTCAGCAAAACAAATGATGACCGCTGCCCGTACAGCTCCTAAAGGTAAAGGCATAGACGTTATCGAAACTGCGATTCTTACTGAAGACGACATTGACAGACTATCGGAAGAACTCATCAGAATGAACAAAGAGACTTCTTTAGAATTCTATTTGAGAGATGCTGAAAACATAAAACAGGCAGAATGTATTGTATTGATCGGTACCAAAGAACAAGCTCAGGGACTGAACTGCAAACATTGTGGATTTGATACTTGTGCCGCAAGAATAGCAGACGTACCATGTGCCATCAATTGTGTTGATGTTGGTATTGCTATTGGTTCTGCCGTATCCAAAGCAGCAGATTTACGGTTGGATACTCGAATAATGTTCTCGGCCGGACTAGCTGCCGAACGATTGGACATACTCCAAGGATGCAAACAAGTATATGCCATTCCGGTAAGCGCATCTTCTAAAAATCCATTTTTCGATCGTAAACCTAAAGAAGAAACAAAAGACTGATATGAAAGCAGAACAGCCTTTTCTACCAGCAGAATGGTATGAACAAAGTGGGGTGCAACTGACCTGGCCTCATGCCGGTACCGATTGGAAGCGAATGCTGACAGAAGTACAAGAATGCTTCTCGAAAATAGCGAAACACATTGCCGACCATGAGAGTCTGCTTATCGTTGCTCCACACATCGAAGGTCCACGCCGACAACTAAAAGCTGCAGGCGTGAATATGCAAAATGTAAAGCTAGTAGAATGCCCTACCAACGATACTTGGGCTAGAGATCATGCAGCAATTACACTTATCGATAACGAAGAGTGTCAATTGCTCGACTTTACTTTCAACGGTTGGGGACTGAAGTTTCCCGCTGACCTTGACAACCTGATTGCCCTACGAATTTTCGACGCAGATATATTCCACGCCAAGTATGTCAACAAACACGGATTTGTTCTCGAAGGAGGAAGTATAGAAAGCGACGGTGCAGGGACCTTGCTCACTACCGAAGATTGTTTGCTATCTCCCAATAGAAACGGAGAGATGGACAAAAACGATATAGAAGCCTATCTATGCTCGGTTTTCAATCTACAAAGAGTGTTATGGCTCAAGCATGGATACCTGGAAGGCGACGATACCGATGGACATATTGATACACTGGCACGTTTCTGTCCCAACAATACAATTGCCTATGTCCAATGTTGCAATGAAGAAGATGAACATTACAATGAATTGCATCTGATGGAACAAGAACTTCGGGCTTTTAGAACAATAGAAGGAGAACCTTATCGGCTATTGCCCTTACCGTTTCCTTCTCCTATATCTATGGAGGGGCTAAGGCTGCCGGCCACATACGCTAACTTTCTGGTAATTAATGGTGCAGTGCTATATCCCACTTACAACCAACCGGAGAATGATAACGAAGCTAAAGATGTATTGCAGCAAGCATTCCCCGATTACGAAATAATAGGAATTGATTGCAGAGCATTAATCAAACAACATGGATCTTTGCATTGTGTCACAATGCAGTATCCCAAAAACGTATTGCAATGAGAAATATTAAAATAGGAATCATCCAGCAACATAATATTGATAATATATTGGACAACCGCCGCCATTTGAGCGACGAGATAAGGAAGTGTGCCAAAGAAGGTGCGGACTTGGTAGTACTGCAAGAGTTGCACGATTCGCTTTACTTCTGCCAAACTGAAAATACCGATTGCTTCGATTTGGCCGAACCTATTCCAGGTGCAGCATACGAATATTATTCTAAACTGGCAGCAGAAACAAGAATCGTGTTGGTAACTTCGCTTTTCGAGAAGAGAGCACCAGGTATTTATCACAATACTGCTGTAGTATTCGACAGCGATGGAAGAATGGCAGGAAAATATCGTAAGATGCATATTCCCGATGATCCCGCCTATTATGAAAAGTTCTATTTCACACCAGGTGACCTAGGCTTTGAGCCTATCAATACATCGATAGGACGCCTAGGAGTATTGGTATGTTGGGATCAATGGTATCCCGAAGCAGCAAGGCTGATGGCACTTAAAGGTGCAGAAATCCTTATTTATCCTACAGCAATAGGATGGGACAGTAATGATACTCCTGAAGAACAAAAACGACAAACCGAAGCTTGGATGACTATTCAACGTTCTCATGCAGTAGCCAACGGTATTCCGGTGGTCAGTGTCAACAGAGTAGGTTGGGAACCTAAACAACCTCAATCTATAGAAGGCATACAATTTTGGGGTAACAGCTTTATTGCCGGTCCACAAGGAGAACTGCTTGTTCATGCCGGAGATAAAAATAACGAAACCATTGTGGCCGATGTCGATTTGGAAAGAAGCGAACAAGTACGCCGTTGGTGGCCATTCTTTCGCGATCGCCGCATCGAAGAATATGGTGCAATACTCAAAAGATATGATAAATAATGAGTAGGTATAAATATCGACTCACAGAACAAACAAAGAAGATATACTTAAGGTCGTTCAAAAGTAATGATGCGTTTTCTCTTTGATTAAGAAATAATATATATAACCATTAACTAAAAAAAATTAGATTATGAAAACAGCTTTAAAAGGTAATGAAGTAGAACTCTATGGCGAGTTTATTGAAAAAGGTGCATTAGCTCCCAACTTTACATTCACCAAAGGTGACTTAAGTAAATATAGTTTGGAAGATGGAGCAGGCAAGTATTTGCTTCTGAATATCTTTCCGAGTATTGATACTGGCGTCTGCTCGGCCTCGGTAAGAAAGTTCAATCAGATGGCTTCCGAAATGGAAAATACAACAGTGCTTTGTATTTCCAAGGATTTGCCATTTGCACAAAGCCGCTTCTGCTCTGTAGAAGGCATCAGAAATGTTGTTCCATTATCAGATTTCCATTTCAGTTCCACTTTTGGAAAGGATTATGGCGTGTTGATTATGGATGGACCAATGAGTGGCCTATTGGCACGTGCAGTCGTTATCATCTCCCCGGATAGGAAGGTGATATATTCTGAACTAGTACCTGAGATTACTCAGGAGCCCGATTATCAGTCGGCACTGTTGGCTCTGAAGAAATAGAGATTATTTATTTCAACCACTGAATACATACCGGTTTGCCTAACTTGATACGTTGTTGAGTATCAGTGAGCAGACCGGTTTGTTTATCTCTTAGGTAAACTTCGATTTCATTTGCATCGCGGCAAGCCACCAATACATATTTACCGTTTGGAGTGATATTGAAATTACGAGGATGACGACCCGTCTGTTGATATCCTGCGCTAGTCAGTTTGCCCGAATTGCCATCTATCTTGAATATAGCGACTCCATCTTTCTTCAGACGATGAGAAGTATATAGGAATTTACCATCTGGAGAGATGTGAATATCAGCACTACCGTGTCCTCCACCATCGTATGCCAATAGTTTCTGGATAGGCTTCAACTGCCCTGCATGATAAGAAAAGACTGTTACTACATCGCTGAGTTCACCTATCAGATAAGCAAACCTACCGTCTTTGCTGAAAGTAATGTGACGCGGGCCCAATCCTTTATCACCTTTATATATAATGGTGCAACCAGAAAGGAAATTCTGTTTATTCGAATAATCGGCTTTATTGTTTACCGTGAACCGATAAATGCAATCGTTACCCAAATCATCGGCTATAAGATACTTCCCATCGGGAGTAAAACGAACACAATGAAGATGTGAAACAACTCCCTGGGCATTACCCTTGAAACAAAAATGCTGACTTTGAGGAAGCAATCCTCCATTTTTAGCAACAGGAAATACGCTGATATCACCGCCACTATAATTGGCTGTTATGACTTGCTTGCCGTTTGTTAGGATAAAACAAGGAGCAGAACCATCTTGAATTGCACTTTTCCCATTTGCCTTTCCCACTTTTGCATCAACCGTCGTTTGAAAGTTGATACGGGTAAGTCTGCCTTTCTGTTTATCCAGTTGATACGAAATCACACCCTGTTTCCCATCTTCAAACTCGCTCACAGAGTATGCGAATTTATTATTATCGGTAGCAGTAATATAGGTAGGATTGCCTGCCTTCTCATTACTTACCATAGAAGATTTGCCTGTGTTCTGATTGAATCGATAGACATAAGCACCTTGAGAAGTACTTCCTGCTGTATTGGTTCCTACTAACATCGTCAATTCATTTGTCGATTGAGATGGCTTACTTTTTTGAGCTTGCACTCCTAACGTCAATGTCAAAAGTGCTAAGGATAGAATAGAATAGTGTTTATACATTATATTTTTTTATTTGTCGATTCGGCAAATATAGTACAAACCTATAGTAGTACAAAATAATTTAAGATATTTGATTTATCTTTCTATTAGATAAACTTTATTACCGCATTAAAACGATATGTTATCTAATATTCCATTCAACCACGCAATAGTAATACCATAGTTGGTCATCGGCACTTGCTGACTTCGCGCTTGTTCTACTCTGCTCAGCACATACTTCCGATTGAACATGCAAGCCCCGCAATGAATCACCAAATCGTAAGAAGATAAGTCGTCGGGAAAATCACTCCCGGCTACCATATCAATTCGAAGAGTTTCGCCTATTCTCTTTCTTAGCAATCGAGGAATCTTCACTCTGCCAATGTCTTCGCTCAACGGAGCATGAGTACAAGCTTCTGCTATAAGTACTCTCGAAAGAGAGGTCAGCTGACCTATTTTCGCGGCACTATCTACAAAATATTGGATATCTCCTTTTAGAGCGGCAAACAATACAGAAAAAGAAGTTAGTTTACTCTGTTCAGGTTTCTGCTCATATACCGTTTTGAAGACTTGTGAGTCTGTTATAATCAATTTGGGAGGATAAGCCAAAGCCTTAAGGGTTGGCGACAATTGGTCTGTAGTGCAACTCATCACCATACATTTCTTATCTAACAATTCTCTGATAGTCTGCACTTGTGGTAGAATTAGTCTTCCCTTTGGCGCCTGGATATCTTGCGGCATGACCAACAATACCAAATCACCTTCGGTAACAAGCGAGCCGGTAATGGTCTGCGCATCAAAATCTTCTGGTAGACTACGAATAATGGCCTGGCGTACCTCAGATATACCTTTCTTCTGCAATGCACTGACAGGGATAGGTCTCTTTCCTGTTTGACTTTCAATATCAGTGACCCTCTTTTCTACATCAATTATCAAGTCCACCTTATTTAATATAGGTATCACCGGAATTTTCTTCTCGGCTAGTCTATCGAGCCACTGCTTGTCCAGCTCTACATCATTGCCAATAAAGAGAAGAGCGATGTCGGCCTTCTCCAAGGCTTTCATCGTTCTCTCTACTCTTTGCAAGCCTAATACTCCCTGGTCGTCATAACCTGCTGTATCAACAAACAGGCATGGACCGATGCCATGTATTTCCATTGCTTTCGACACAGGATCGGTGGTTGTACCAGCGATGTCCGATACAAGAGCAACTTCCTGCCCCGTCAATGCATTGATCATTGACGACTTACCACAGTTGCGTCTACCTATTAATATTATATGTAGGCGATTTGAATTGGGAGTATCTATTAGGCTCATATCTATTTAGAATCTAAAATCACGTTGACCTTCTTCTATATCCTTAAGATGCTGCTTAGCTATCTCGCGAACTCTTGGATTGGGCAACTTCTCTATTTCTGCAGAAATCAATTTGTTTCCCTTTTCGCGAGTTTCTTGCGAAGCATAGTCAATAAGATATTCTTTGAGTGTCATCAAAGCATTCGGACTGCAACAATCACCTATCTTACCGGCTTTAACTAGCGACATAAAACGGTCGCCAGTTCTTCCAGCTCTATAACAAGCGGTACAGAAACTGGGGATAAAGCCTCTATCCATCAACCATGATACCACTTCGTCGAGTGTTCGTTTGTCGTTGGTATCAAACTGCGCTGTATCATCATCTCCTTCTTCTTTCTTTTTCTTTTCTTCCTCGGTATAGCCACCGACGCTGGTACTAGATGCACCGCTAATCTGTGAGATACCTATTTCGAGCACTTTTTCACGAGTAGCTTGCGATTCACGAGTTGAAATAATCATTCCGGTATAGGGCACTGCTAGACGAATCACCGCTACGATATGGCAGAACATATCATCAGGAACAGCATTCACAAAATCTTCCGGATTGATATCATCGGCAGGGCGAATACGAGGTACACTGATAGTATGTGGTCCGACACCAAAAGCAGCTTCCAAATGTTCGGCATGCATCAACAAACCAACAAAATCATATTGATAAGAAGTCAGTCCGAACAGAACGCCACAACCTACATCATCAATGCCACCTTGCATAGCACGGTCAATCGCTTCGGTATGGTAAGCATAG
>DAIUBN010000120.1:0-9658 GCA_036846645.1 Bacteroidaceae bacterium
GCTTTCTGACGTTCGCCATCGCTCAGCGTATTGATTCTACGTTTGGCAAGATTGCTTATACCTACCATATTGAT
The DNA here is from genome assembly GCA_036846645.1 of Bacteroidaceae bacterium. Taxonomy (GTDB): domain Bacteria; phylum Bacteroidota; class Bacteroidia; order Bacteroidales; family Bacteroidaceae; genus JAAYUD01. The sequence continues at coordinate 75 of DAIUBN010000120.1, forward strand.
GGCGCCTTCTACAATCTTCTCGTCGGTTTCTCCAAGTTTACCCCAAAAGTCGGTATAAGGTGTGCGCCCCAGTTCTACAAGTTCTCTCACTGTCATGCCTTCTACTTCGCAACGGTCGGTAAGTACCAGGCTGATGAGGGTAGCCAGTTCGGAGCGCGAATAGTGTTTGATATCTCGCCCTTCGAGCAAGATTGTACCACTCAGTGCTTCTTGTGCTAGCGAGAGGGTACGAAGCAGCGTTGACTTGCCTGCTCCGTTTGTGCCGAGCAAGCAAGTCAACTCTCCACATTGTAGCGAAGTACAAATATTACTCGCTACAATGTGAGGTGCATTTTTTCCAGGATAACCAATTGATAACTGGTCTATCTTTATTGTCTCGCTATCTTTTGCTTCCACCTTATTTATATTCCGCCCAACTGCGTATCTTCAAATCATCGAGTGTCATGGTGCAGAATGCTTTGATAAATGCATCGGCTAGACGAGCGTTGGTGATAAGGGGTACATTGAGATCGATTGCGGCACGACGAATCTTATATCCGTTGGTGAGCTCGCCTACTGTGAGGTTCTTCGGAATGTTCACCACCATGTCGATTTCGTGCTTGTGAAGCATATCAAGTGCCTGTGGATTGCCTTCTTCGCTTGGCCAGTATACCAATGTACTGGGTATATTGTTCATGGCAAGTGCCAGATAAGTACCTTTCGTGGCATAGAGTTTATAGCCTTTGTCGACCAGCATGCGGGCGGCACTCATCATGTCGGCCTTCTGGCGTTGTGTACCGGTAGACAACAATACTGATTTCTTCGGAATGCGATAGCCTACAGATAGCATGGCTTTGAGCAGCGCACTTGATGTATTCTCACCGATACAGCCTACTTCACCGGTAGACGACATATCTACACCGAGTACGGGATCGGCCTTCTGCAAGCGGTTGAAAGAGAACTGAGAGGCTTTGATACCTACATAGTCCAAGTCGAAGAGGTTCTTCGATGGCTTTTCTACCGGAATGCCCAGCATGATCTTTGTAGCCAGTTCGATAAGATTCAGCTTCAATACCTTGCTGACGAATGGGAACGAACGCGAAGCACGCAGATTGCACTCGATGACCTTGATGTCGTTTTCGCGAGCCAGATACTGGATGTTGAATGGTCCGGAGATATGCAGTTCGCGAGCTATCTCACGACTGATATGTTTGATGCGTCGAACAGTTTCGACATATAGTTTCTGTGGTGGGAACTGGATAGTAGCATCACCGGAGTGGACACCGGCAAATTCGATGTGCTCACTGATGGCGTAGGCGATAATCTCACCGTCGCGGGCTACAGCATCCATTTCTACTTCCTTGGCGTGCTCGATGAAACGGCTCACTACTACAGGATGTTTCTTCGAGATATTGGCTGCCAGTTCGAGGAATTTCACTAGCTCTTCATTGTTGGAGCATACGTTCATTGCAGCACCAGAAAGAACGTAAGACGGGCGCACCAATACCGGGAATCCTACTTTCTGAACGAAAGCATCGATATCTTCCATAGAGGTGAGCTCTTGCCATTCGGGCTGATCAACCTTGATGCGGTCGAGCATTTCGGAGAACTTGTTGCGGTCTTCGGCATTGTCGATGTACTTGGCAGATGTTCCGAGGATATTTACTTTCTGTTCGTCGAGGCGCATTGCCAGGTTGTTAGGAATCTGACCGCCGGTAGATACGATAACGCCATGAGGTGTTTCGAGGTCGATGATATCCATCACTCTTTCGAAGGTCAGTTCGTCGAAGTAGAGTCTGTCGCACATATCGTAGTCCGTCGACACAGTCTCTGGATTATAATTTATCATGACCGAACGGAATCCTTCTTTTCGTATGGTGTTGAGTGCCTGAACGCCGCACCAGTCGAACTCGACAGACGAACCGATACGGTAGGCTCCCGAGCCGAGAACCACTACCGAACGTTTATCATTTTCGAAATTGATGTCGTGTTCGATGCCGCTATAAGTAAGGTATAGATAGTTGGTCTGAGCCGGATATTCGGCAGCCAGCGTATCAATCTGTTTTACTGACGGAACAAGTCCGATGCTCTTACGGTAGTTGCGCACCATCATGATGCCATCTTCCAGTTCGCCTTCGTAACCAATGGCACGAGCTATCTGGAAGTCGGAGAAGCCTTGTACTTTGGCTTTGCGAAGTAGTGCTGTCGACATTTCGAAGAGTTGGGAATGATTGTTGCCCCATGCTTCGAGTTCGTTGGCAGTGACGATGATGTTCATCAGCTTCTGCAAGAACCAATTATCTATTTTTGTAAGTTCGTGAACCTGGTCGATGGTATATCCTGCTCTAAATGCTTTAGAAATTAAGAATATACGTTTGTCGGTGGGCTGACGCAGTGCCTTGTCGAGATCGTCGATAACAAGTTCCTTGTTTTCTACAAAACCGTGCATGCCCTGACCAATCATACGGAGACCCTTCTGAATGGCTTCTTCGAATGTGCGGCCTATTGCCATTACTTCGCCGACGGATTTCATCGAACTACCCAATTCTTTGTCTACTCCACGGAACTTACCTAAGTCCCAACGTGGTATTTTGCAGACTACATAGTCGAGTGCCGGTTCGAAGAATGCGCTGGTGGTCTTTGTCACCGAGTTTTTCAATTCGAACAGACCGTAGCCGAGACCGAGTTTGGCAGCGACGAAGGCGAGGGGATAACCGGTGGCCTTTGACGCCAAAGCTGAAGAACGAGACAGACGGGCGTTGACCTCTATCACTCTGTAGTCTTCTGAATTCGGGTCGTAGGCATACTGAACGTTACATTCGCCAACAATTCCGATATGACGGATAATTCTTATTGATAGTTCGCGAAGTTTGTGATAATCGCGGTTGCTCAATGTCTGAGAAGGTGCGATAACGATACTCTCACCGGTATGGATGCCGAGCGGATCGAAGTTTTCCATGTTGCAGACCGTGATACAATTGTCGTAACGGTCGCGAACGACTTCGTATTCTACCTCTTTCCAGCCTTTCAGACTCTTCTCTACCAAGACCTGTGGAGAGAACGAGAATGCTTTTTCTGCCAGTATATTGAGTTGTTCCTCATTGTCGCAGAAGCCCGAGCCCAGTCCGCCGAGAGCATAGGCGGCACGGATAATGACCGGATATCCCAGCTCTTTGGCTGCTTTGCGGGCATCTTCTATATTTTCTACCGCTTGACTCTTGATAGTGTTGACTTTGATTTCGTTGAGTTTGTCGACAAAGAGTTCGCGGTCTTCAGTGTCCATGATGGCTTGAACCGGAGTACCTAGCACACGGAGATTGTATTTCTCGAGCACGCCAGTCTTGAAGAGTTCTACACCGCAATTCAATGCTGTCTGTCCACCGAAGGCAAGCATAATGCCGTCAGGCTGTTCCTTCTGGATCACCTTCTCTACGAAATAGGGGGTGACAGGGAGGAAATATATCTGGTCGGCTACACCTTCCGAAGTCTGCACCGTAGCAATGTTCGGGTTGATTAGTATAGTCTCTATGTTCTCTTCTTTCAGCGCTTTGAGTGCCTGTGAACCGGAGTAATCGAATTCGCCGGCTTCACCTATCTTCAACGCTCCCGATCCGAGGAGCAATACCTTCTTTATATTATCTTTCATAATGAATCGTTAGTCTTTAAAGAGATTAATAAATTGGTCGAACAAGAACTCAGTATCGGTAGGTCCGCTGGCAGCTTCGGGATGGAACTGAGCCGAGAACCATGGATTCTTTTTGTGGCGGATACCTTCGTTCGAACCATCGTTCATATTGATAAAGAGTGGTTCCCAATCGCTGCCCAAAGTATTGTTGTCGACAGCAAAACCATGGTTTTGGGTGGTGATGAAACAATGTTCGGTTCCCACTTGTCTTACAGGTTGGTTGTGGCTGCGGTGTCCATATTTCAATTTATATATCTTTGCTCCACCTGCAACAGAAAGTAGCTGGTTGCCCATGCAGATTCCGAAGATGGGAAGTTTCTCGTTGCTCATGGCTTTGCGAAGGTGCTCTACTGCTTCGCTGCAATTGTTCGGATCGCCAGGGCCGTTGCTGATAAACAGTCCGTCAAATTCTAGATTGTTATAGTCGTAATTCCAAGGCACGCGGATAATCTCCACATCGCGTTTCAACAGACAACGAATAATATTATCTTTCACACCACAATCTACGAGCACTACTTTCTTCTTGTCTTTTCCTTCGTTGTAGCGAATCACTTCTTTGCAAGACACACGGTCTACATAATTGATGGCACTATAATCGGGCATTTCGGGCATTTCTGCTTTGTAGGGGTCGCCAAATACGATGCTTCCCATCATTACACCCTGTTCACGAAGTTTCTTGGTCAGAGCACGAGTATCTATTCCGGTGATACCTGGAATCTGCTCGCGTTTGAGCCATGTTGCCAAACTCTCTACAGCATTCCAATGACTGTATTCTGTAGAATAGTCGCACACAATGATTGCTTCGGCATGAATCTTCTCGCTCTCCATGAAGTCGGCAATACCGTTTTCTCCAATAGTAAAAGGTGGCACACCATAGTTGCCGATAAGTGGGAAAGTAAGCGTCATCAGCTGTCCGGCATAAGAAGGGTCGGTCAAACTTTCAGGATAACCGTTCATTGCCGTATTGAACACTACTTCTCCGGCAATCGGCTTTTCATAACCGAAAGACGTTCCACAAAAGCGAGAGCCGTCACTCAGTATCAGCGTTGCCTGAGTAGCTCCTGTGTTTTCTGTCGATGTATTATTCGTTTTATTCATTATTAATTATATATGTTGTCTGTTAGAATTGATATACTTTTTCGATGTAGTTGATAAATGCCTGATTGAGCATCTTAATACCGCCTGGAGTAGGGTAGTTGCCACTGAAGTACCAGTCGCCCAGATGATTGGGACATGCTTCGTGAAGTCCTTCGAGCGGTTGATATACAATCTGTATCTTTGCCTTGGTCTGCGGAGTTCTGAGCAGTTGTACCATCTTCTGCGATATTTCTTCGTCGGTGAATGGGGCATAAATCTCTTTTACATAGTTCACCATTTGTTCTTTGGGCTTGTTCACCTGTTCTTTCGATTTGCGGTAGGCTGCTTCGATAACATAGCGCATTTCGCGGTCTTTGAGCAATTCGATGGCTGCTTTGAAAGCAATGAATTCGCTCATCTTCGACATGTCTATACCGTAATAGTCGGGATAGCGAATCTGTGGCGAAGAACTGACGACGACAATTTTCTTCGGTTCCAATCTATCTAGAATACTCAGAATACTTTGTTTCAATGTTGTGCCTCGAACGATACTGTCGTCTATAATGACCAGATTATCTACTTTCGGTTCCAAACAGCCGTAAGTGATATCATAGACATGGGCTGCCAAGTCGTTGCGGCGGTTGCCTTCTGCAATGAAAGTACGAAGCTTGATATCTTTGTAGGCCACTTTCTCACTGCGAATACGGCGAGAAAGAATAGCTTCCAGTTCGTCGAGCGAAGGATTGTGCCCCAAAGCTTTTATCTTTTGTACTTTCTCTTCATTCAAGTAGTTGTCCAATCCATCTAGCATACCGTAGTAGGCCACTTCGGCAGTGTTGGGAATATATGAGAAAACCGTGTGGTCCACATCATAATTTATCGCTTTAAGAATGTTTGGAACCAGCTTACGACCCAAATCTTTTCTTTCGCGGTAGATATCTCTATCGCCGCCACGAGAGAAGTAAATGCGTTCGAAAGAGCAAGCTCTCTTCTCTTTTGCTTTGATAATTTGCTGAGTATGCAACTTGCCGTATTTGTTGATGATCAAAGCCTGACCCGGTTGCAGCTCTTTTACCGTTTCGAGGGGAACATTGAAAGTAGTCTGAATGACAGGACGCTCAGAAGCCAGAACGATGACTTCATCGTCGGCATAATAGAATGCTGGTCGAATGCCCCACGGATCGCGCATCGAAAACATCTCACCGCTACCAGTCAGTCCGTTGATGACATATCCACCGTCCCATACCTTGCTCGATGTCTTCAGTACGTTGGCAACATCCATATTATCTTCTATATAATTGGTGATGTCCATTCCTTTGCGGCCTTCGGCAGTAGCCAGGTTGTATACCCTTTCTACTTCACGGTCGAGGCGGTGTCCCATCTGCTCCAATATTATATAGGTATCAGAATATTCTCTTGGATGTTGTCCGATAGAAGTGATGCTCTTGAATATCTCGTCAACGTTGGTCATATTGAAGTTACCACATACAGCGAGGTTCTTTGCTCTCCAGTTGTTGCGTCGTAAGAATGGATGAACAAAAGAAATACCGGAACGACCTGTCGTACTATAACGCAAATGCCCCATGTAGGCTTCACCTACAAAGGGCAATTGATGAGCGGCAAACTCCACGTCGTTCAGTTGTTCGGGAGTATATTCCTTAAATTTATTCATGATGGTGCCAAAGATCTCGGTGATGGCACCCGAACCTAAAGCTCTTTCACGAAACATGTATTCTTCGCCAGGAGCAGCATCTAGTTTGACGCATGCCAATCCGGCGCCTTCCTGGCCGCGGTTGTGCTGTTTCTCCATTAATAGATAGAGCTTGTTGAGGCCATACATCCACGAGCCATATTTCTTTTCGTAATAAGATAGTGGTTTCAGCAGTCTTATCATTGCTACACCACATTCATGCTTTAGTTGTTCCATATATTGCTTTGTCCCTTTTTTATTAATTTGTTATCACTGTTATTATTCATCTCTTTTTTTGTTCACAAATGGTCGTATTGCATCCTGCCGACACCTTCAGGACGGCATTCTGTAGATAGAGCGTATGTTTGCATTGATTTAAAATAAAAGAAAAAGGAAGTACAGGCAACAGATTTTTGCTTGTATATGCATGTTTTATAATAATACATTTTACTTCTTTTATTTCAGTTTGCAAAGTTAGTGCAAACCGACCGCAATAGCAAAAATAAAATAGAAAATTTATTTTTTTTATTGTCTTATCTGCTTCGTCTGTTTTTAGCTATAACTCTATCCACTTTGTTGAATAGAATAGCCATTTTGCTGAATATTGTTTTCGGGCAACAGTCAAAGCATTACCTTTGCATCAGTAAAAACATAGAAATTGTTTCATAATTAGTATAGTTAATAAATATTCAAACACTCTTAACCAAGTACTACAAAACAATGCAGGTACCCAATAAATTCAAGTATATTGATTATGGGGTCTCTGTAGAAATTAAAAAACTGTTCTATTTTCAATTAACAGTTTATACCGATTCCCCGGATGTTGTTTATCGATGTCTGGGGAATTTTATTTCTTCTCAAACCTGTCGTTCGACCAATTGTAGCTGATGCTACCTATTATATATGGTGTGATATCTTTGGTGTTGGCCTTTCCAACAAACTCCGGTGTGGTATAGGTTGCCGTCAGCGTGAAGTCGGATTTATTGAAATCTAGCTTTATTAGGTCTATGTCGCAACTCTGGCGGGCTTTGATGTAGGCATTGTATGTTGAATCATTCTTATCTGAAGACGCAGGTTTCTTGAAGAAATCATCGGCAGTGGGAAGAATGATAAAGTCGACTGTATTACGAGGTTCCCATGTCGTGGTATAGAAGTTGATGCGGCTGTCGGCAACGGGACCAAAAGCTGTATTGATGATGCAGATAATTTTGGTACCATCTTTCAGTGGTAATATTTTCATCTGCCATGTCGACGATTCTGACAGATTGAGAGAGATATAGTCGGCTGTCATATCGTTCATCACTGTTTTCTCTTTGAAAGCATTTACTACTTCTGCTTTCATCTTGCTGTCCATAAAGTCGGTACAATCGGCTCTATTGTTGGCCGATAGCAATGGTAATATGGAATCGGGCATTGCTCTGAAGAGTTCTTTGGCTGTTTGTGCATTTGTTGACAGACAAACAAATAATGATAAAACGAAGGCAGTGATATACTTTTTCATGATGAATCTAACTAATAATTTGTTGCGAAAGTAAGCAATTACTTTCTATTTTGTGCCGAAATACAAGAAAATCATACTTAACAATACTAAAATAAGGTCGATGGCTTTGCTCTTGAGGTTCTTTTCGTGGAATACCAATGCACCGAATAGGAATGAAACCACTACGCTGCTTCGACGTATCATAGAGACAATAGAAACCATTGAGCCATCGAAGCTCAAAGCATAGAAATAGGCAAAGTCGGCACAACTGAGGAAAATCGAGATGAAAACGATGGTCCACTTCCATTTGAAAGGGGTTGTCTTTTTACGAATAGGAAGCCACAAGAATAGAAGAATTGGACACATGATAAGTGCTTGGTAGATGTTGTACCAGGCTTGAACTACCATCGGGTCGAATCGTTTCATCAGATATTTATCGTATAGTCCGCTGATGGCACCAAGCAATGCAGCCAATATGATGAAATATATCCATTTGTCGTGCTTGAAATTGATACCTTCTTTCTTTCCCGATTTGCTGAGCAGAAAGAAAGAGATGATGGCTAGCAGCACACCGGTCCATTGATAAATATTGAGATGTTCGCCAAAGATAAGGAGCGCACCCAAAAGCACCATGATGGGACGTGTGGCATTGATTGGTCCGACTATCGTAAGCGGCAGATGTTTCATACCGAAATAGCCGAATATCCAAGACGATAGAACGATACACGATTTGAGCAAGATGTATTTGTGGGTATTCCAATCTGCCGAAGAGACATGAATGATGGTTCCATCCAATACATTAGTATAGGATGACAGAACTATAAACGGGATAAAGATGAGCGAACAGATTACTGTATTGAGAAATAATACAGGTAGAACAGCATTATCTTTAAGAGATTGTTTCTTGAAGACGTCATAAAAGCCTAGCAGTATGGCCGAAGTAAATGCAAGAGCCAACCACATTATTCTGTCACGATTTGATAGTTGACAAATTCGGCATCGAGGTCTGTTATCTTGTCAGGATATTCTATATCATATAAAAACAGTCCTTCGGCAGGAGCAGAACTTCCTGCTTTGCAACGGTCTTTATCAAATATAATACGTTTGAAATCGTCGATTGTGATCTTATTACGCCCTACGTCAATTAGTGTGCCGACAATGGCTCTCACCATATTACGGAGAAATCTGTCGGCTTTGATGGTGAATACTAGTTTATTATCTTCAATCATTTCCCAATGGGCAAGAGATATCTGGCAAATATTAGTCTTATTATCGCTGTGTAGTTTGCAGAAACTGGTGAAATCATTGCAATCCATCAATAAATCAGCCGCTTTGTTCATCAATTCTACATCGGGCATAAAGTGCAAATACCACTGATAATTGCGATTGAAAGGATCTTTTGATGTCGAGATATAATATTTATATGTTCTCGATATCGGAGAGAAGCGGGCATGAGCACCGTTGTTTACTTTCACCACTTTATATATAGCAATATCGGGAGGTAGAATCTTATTCAGTCGGTCGGCAAATGTGCTGCATTCAATTTCTGTTTCTGTATCGAAATGGGCAACCATCAGATGGGCATGAACTCCTGTATCTGTTCGTCCGGCTCCCATTACAGAAATACCTTCTTGAAGCAAGATATTCACTGCTTTGTTGATGCATTGCTGCAC
>DAIUBN010000121.1:0-9656 GCA_036846645.1 Bacteroidaceae bacterium
TTACCATCAAAAGCAGATAAAGCTTTTTCCAATTGATCTGATTCGACAAGGAAATTAAGACGGTTCAATTTCATTGGGTTGACTACAAACGAACGGATAGACGCATAATTTTTCTTAGCAGAATCGAGACGTTTGAGACGAATGTACTTAGCTTGTACCGGATTACCATTCCAATTAATAACGTATTGTTTCTGAAGTTCGTCTGTTAGTGGTGACCACGTTTTACCATCAGCAGAATACTCTAAAACAGCATGATCGAAGTAATCTACATCATCTTTAGAATTTCTACCTTGAAGGATAGAGACAGACGATACATCACGAAGATCACCAAGACTTACACCAATCCAATCGCCTGCTTTCTGAGAAACGCCGGAAGTATAATATGATATCGAATCGTTATCGAACATCAATTTCGACTTTGGTGTAGCGATATTAGCAAAACTGCCAATTGCTTTGAGTTCGGTAGAAACTTTGCCCGACAATTTAGTGTAGAATGCAGATAGCAAATTATCCATGGCATTCTCATAGAACGGCTGCAACTTCATGGTACCAGATTTATGAGCATTATAATCTTTACGTTCCTGGTCTGTCATCAGATTCTGAAGATAAGCAGTCCAAAACTCATTATTATTACTAAAATCGTCTTTATTACCAGCTTTATACAACTTTATTAAATCGAGAGTCCTTCTACCTCTTGTTCCCAACTTACCAAACTCATCGAGCCAAGGACGCAATTCATCAATAAGAGCTCTATTTTGACATCCATTTTCCATTATTGCAGGAACCTTTTCTATCTTTTCGAACTCTTTGTGGAGATCGTCGAACTGTTTTTCGGTATAGTTGTTCATTCCAAAAGTCTCTGTTTCCCAAGATTCATCTCTACGATAGCCAGTTTCCGTATCGCCAGAATGAATTGCAAAAGTACGATAAGCATCCTTTACAGCAGGAGTAATCTCGGCAAAGGCACGGTTCCAATTGTCTATTGGATTATAAGCTGCTATATTCCAAGTATAATCCGCAACTCCATAAAGAGACAGTTTTGACGCTTCACCATTTTCCATCGGGTTGCTGACAAATGCACAAACATCTTGAGCCGTAAGCGATGTATCCAAACCATAGACCGGACCTTGAAGAACAATATTGCGAACATAATCGGTAACAGGGAAATTCCACCAATAAAAAGCAGGACGTTTGATACGTGAGTTGACCCAGTCCATTGTAGATTTTGTCATATCACTACAAACGACATCGCCTGTCCAAAACACCTTAACCGAAGGATCTAGCTTCTGACCATATATACTGAGACTACCTTGAGGAGTTGGATTAGCCCAAAGTTTCGAATAATCGGTTGGGCAGATAATTAACGGAGACACATCACCTTTTGCTTTAACAAACTCTGTAGTCAATCTATTGAGCAATTCAACTTGCTTGTCAGGATTGGTTCCTTCGCCTGATATATCATCAAAGAAGATAGCAAACGAACGCACACCAAGCTGATACATCATATCGAACTTATTCACCAAATTCTTATAATCTTCTTCATTCCATTTAATATCTTGTCCCGGATGAATAGCCCAGACAAAGTCTACTCTGTTACGATTGCAGGCTGCAACAAGCTCCTTTATATTGTTGGCTTCTTTTTCGGGATATGGTAAACGCCAGTTGGGAGAACTATGATAAGGATCATCTTTCGGACCATATATATAGGTATCGAGTTTAGATTTTCCGTAAAAATCGATTAGTGACAAACGAACCTTATGCGACCAAGGCGTACCATAAAAACCTTCGACAACTCCTCGACTTGGCAAGTCAGGATAATCATTAATTGCCATATAAGGAATACCATTTACAGAAACAGGTTGACTCATTATCTGACGTAGAGTCTGTATGCCATAGAAAGCACCTCTTTCATCAAAGCCAACTATTGCGATACCTTTCTTATTAATAACTAAAGCATAAGCACCCGAAATAGTCTTTACTTGATTTTTGGCAGCAATCTTTTCTCCAAAGTCGATTGACATTATCACACCACCTTTGCTAGCTTTGGTAATAAAGCCAAGGTCTTCAGCAAACTTACCTTTCTTATCTTTTACTTTAAAACCTACCGAAACATTAAGTTTCTGAGCTTCATCAAGCAAAATATAATGAGGAGTCGGATTTATCACCAAACCTTTATGGTCTATCACTTTCCCGGGAATCTTGGGAACGTTTTGCATTTCTGATCTTTGAGAAGTAAGAAGTAAATCTGTTTCTTGAGCAATCAAAGAATTAGAAGAAAAGAATGCTATTAATGCTAAAGCAAAGAGTTTAATGTAATTTGTCATAAGTAATTTATATAATTTAGAAGTAATCGGGCTTGAAGTTACAAAAATAAGCAAATGTTTTAAGATTATCTTATTTTTAGCGTATTAATAGTTTTATTAAAGATAAATTGAATAATAAATGGAATTGAATAGAACAAATTACAAATAATTTGCTAAATTTGCAAGAGAGCAATATCTAGAAACAATGATAGAAATAGAACACTTATCTAAAAGTTATGGTGACCTTCATGTTTTGAAGGACATCAATGCCAGTATCAACAAGGGAGATGTGATATCAATCATCGGACCTTCAGGAACAGGAAAAAGTACTTTCCTACGTTGTCTTAACCTCCTAGAACGTCCCGATGGCGGTAAAATAATAATTGATGGAAAAAACATTCTAGAAAAGAATGTTAATCTTCCTGCTCTACGACAACGTATGGGTATGGTGTTTCAAAGTTTCAATTTATTCGAGCAGTATTCAGTTCTCGACAATCTTATGCTCGGACAAATCAAGTTGCTACACAAAAGCCCTGCTGAAGCAGAAAAAAGAGCGATGCAGTTGCTTCATAATGTCGGACTGAGTGAAAAAGCACAAAGCTTCCCCGACGAACTATCGGGCGGACAAAAGCAGCGTGTTGCAATAGCCCGTTGTCTGTCGATGGACCCGGAAATCATTTTGTTTGATGAACCTACCTCTGCTCTCGATCCGACTATGGTAAGCGAGGTACTCGGCGTCATCCGCAATCTGGCAGACGAAGGCATGACTATGATGATAGTGACCCATGAGATGAACTTCGCTCATGATGTTTCGAATAGAGTGTTCTTCATGGCAGAAGGAGAAATCTACGAACAGGGAACCCCTGATGAGATATTCGAGAGCCCGAAGAGAGAAATCACAAGGATATTCATTAATAGAATACATAGCTTTGAATACCTCATTAAGAATGCTAACTACGACTTCTATGATCTTTTGGGACAAGTTGATGCTTTCTCTAAAAGCAATTATTTCTCACAAAAGCTCACTAACAATCTTCAACATGTTATCGAAGAGACTTTGGAGCTAATCTACAACAATATTGCTGAAACCGAAGATTTGATGACAATACGTATCGAATATGGTGAGAAGAAAGGTGATGTTATTGCATTATTCACAAAGCCTAATAAACAGCTGCCTCTACTACCTTCCGAATGGGAAGAGACACTCAGTGGCAAGATGCTGAAAGCAATGACTTCCAGCATTGATGAAACAGAAAATAACGGCAATGCAATCTTAAAATTGAACTTGCTCATTCAATAAACATAAAATATAAAAATATGAAACACAATATATTTTATCTGTTTCTCATCGCAATTCTAACAGGAGCTTCATTCACCTCTTGTTCAGAAAAGAAGTCAGACACAACACGATCTGGCAGCAAAGATATATTCAGTGATAAAAGAGTGGTAGTGGTCACTGGAACAAGTGAGGATGTATATGCTCAGGCCAATCTCAAATCATCCAAACTCTTGCAGACTTCCAATACTGCCGATCTTGTACTGAATGTTAAGACCGGAAAAGCCGATATCGGATTAATCAACTACAATACAGTAGTAATGTTTATGAAGAAATATAACGACCTCGTCATTCTCAACGACAGTCTATATTCCAACCCCATAGGATTTGGCTTCAAGAAAGGTGATAACGAATTGAGAGAACTGTTTAACAAATATCTCGACAAAATACAGAAATCGGGTGAATATGAACAGATTCGCAAACGCTGGATAGACAACTTCGATACAGCAAAGATGCCTGATATACCCAACAGCGGCGCTAATGGTATTATAAAATTTCAAACCGAGGGTGAAAAAGCTCCTTTCTCTTTTATTAGAGATGGAAAACTATCTGGTTTCGATATAGAAATTGCAGAACGTTTTGCTGCATCTCTCAACAAAAAGCTTGCGACCCGGTTGAGTAATTTCGGAGGAGTTATCGAAGCTATCAGTCTCGGCCATGTAGATATGGCTGCCAATTGTATATTCATCACTCCCGAGAGAGCTAAGAAAATTGATTTTTCAAATCCCTATTTCTATTGTAACGCTTGTGCTTTCAGCGTAAAAGCTAATAGTTCAGCCTCTAGTAGCGATTCCGGAGCAGGATTTCTCACTAACATAAAGAATAGCTTTAAACAGAACTTCATCGATGAGCATCGTTACGAAATGATTGGTAACGGTCTTCTATGTACCATAGAGATAACAGTATTCTCCATCATTATCGGTACCATACTCGGTGTACTTATCTGTTTCATCAGAATGCGAAAAAGCAAGATATGGCAGGGCATTGCCAAGATATACATACAGCTTTTCCGTGGCATTCCTCAAGTAGTATTGCTGATGTTGCTATTCTATGTCATCTTTGCTTCAACCAATATGAACGGTATCACGGTTTCGATAATTGGGTTCTCTTTTATCTTTGCCGCCTACGTTTCAGAGATGTTCCGCACTACCATCGAGAACATCAGTTACGGTCAAGTGGAAGCAGGACTATCGATGGGCTTCACGCCTTTCCAGACCTTCTATTATGTCATCCTGCCACTCACCATCCGTCGGGTGCTACCTATATATAAAGGAGAAGTAACAGGGCTGATCAAGTCGACCTCTATCGTAGGATACATCACGGTACAAGATCTGACCAAGATAAGCGATATGATTCGTAGTGCTACGTTCGATGCATTCATGCCGTTGATACTTATCACTATCATCTATTTCTTCATCATTTGGCTGTTCTCACTCCTATTGAAAGCTGTAGAAATAAAGTATGTGCCCAAGGTTAGCCGATTCAAATAAAAGAATAGCTACAACCACTAATCAACCGAAATATCATACAATAAATTAAAAAAAGAATAGAGATTTAACAAATTCATCTTACCTTTGCCATTCGAAAACAATAAGGTATTACATTATTTTATAGTACGACAATGGCAGCAGGCAAATGGATAGGTGGTATATTGGGCTTCATGACAGCCGGACCTCTTGGGGCTTTGGCAGGATTCTTTTTAGGATCAATTCTCGATTCATCGTTCACTACAAATAATCCTTCAGAAACATCTTACAGTGGCGAAGCTACAGACTGGCAAGGGCAACAAGAAGGACAGCGCAACAGCTTTCTGTTCTCGATGCTTGTTCTTTCATCATACATTATTACAGCCGACGGAAAGATAATGCATAGCGAAATGGAAATGGTAAGAACCTTCTTACGCACTAATTTCGGAGAATCGGCAGTCAAACAAGGCGAAGATATATTGCTTAAGCTTTTTGATGAGCAGAAACAAATGAATAAGACCAATCCCTATTCCTATAAGAATACGATTCGTCAATGTTGCGCCCAGATTGCAGACAATTTGAATTATAGTGAACGCCTGCAATTGCTCAACTTCCTCGTCATGATATCTCAAGCAGATGGCAACGTCTGTCAAGAAGAGATTGCTGCTCTCAGAGAAGTAGCTCAATATATGGGATTGTCGGCACAAGAAGTTGACTCGATGCTGAACCTACAGAGCAATTCGTTGGATGATGCCTACAAGATATTAGAAATATCTCCAAATGCTACCGACGACGAAGTCCGTTCAGCCTATCGCAAACTTGCTCTGAAACATCACCCCGATAAGGTAGCCACACTTGGAGAAGACATCCGAAAAGCTGCGGAGAAGAAGTTCAAAGAGATAACTGATGCAAAAGATAGAATATTCAAAGCTAGAGGATTGTAATATTGACCAAAAAGTATTAACTTCGCAGCCTGAATAAACGAAATAAGAACAAAGAGTGCTTGTAACCTCTTAAAAAACAAGATTCATGTATTACGTTAAAAAGCAACTAGAGATATCTGCAGCCCATAGTCTGCACTTATCATACGAAAGTAAGTGCCAAAACTTACACGGTCATAATTGGATTGTCACTGTCTACTGCAAATCAAAAGAGTTGGACGAGAATGGAATGGTGATAGATTTCACACTCATCAAACACAAGATTTCTGATCAACTTGACCACAAATACATCAATGATGTAATTCCCCTCAACCCTACTGCCGAAAATATTGCCAAGTGGATATGCGACCAAATAGATTGCTGCTACCGTGTCGAAGTAGTAGAATCAAATCACAACACTGCTATCTATGAGGAAGATTAACGAGATATTCTATAGCCTGCAAGGCGAAGGGTACCACACAGGCACACCTGCTGTATTCATCAGATTTTCGGGTTGCAACCTGCATTGTTCTTACTGCGACACTCGCCACGAAGACGGCAAGATGATGACCGACGAAGAAATTGTTGCAGAAGTAGTGAAGTATCCTGCCCGAATGGTGGTTCTCACTGGTGGCGAGCCAAGCCTATGGATAGATAAAACATTAATAGACCAACTCCATGACCACAACAAATACATCACTATCGAGACGAACGGAACTCACAATCTGCCCGACGGAATTGATTGGATAACTTGTTCACCAAAAGAAGGAGGCGAAGTTGTATTGAACAGAATAGACGAACTGAAAGTTGTATATCAAGGCCAGAGTTTAGAACAATACAATCGTTACATCACCCCTAATCGCTTTCTCCAACCCTGTTCCAACAAGAATGTACAAGAGACGATAGAATGTATAAAACAGAATCCTGAATGGCGACTCAGCATGCAAATACATTTGATTACTCATATCAGATAAATAGCATATAGAAATAAAGTGTAGAAAAGACCAAAAATCTTATCTCAAATGCTTGCTGTTTCACAAATTTATTTTCTATCTTCGCAGCATGAAAAAGATAAATAGAAAATTCATCATATACTCACTCATTGTAGTGGGAATCATCTGCATAATAATTGTAATAGGCAATAGCCACTGTTCATCAAAGTCTTCTAAGCCTAAGGCAGAATATGTAAGAACCGATCCCAACAAGTCGGCTTCGGGCATTGATACCAGGACAGAAAGGACAAATCAGAAAGAACTTTCCGACGGTATAACTGCTGATGCTGCTATCGTCTATAATGCATCAACAGGCAATGCCATCTTCGAAAAGAATGCCGACCGACGCGAATATCCGGCCAGCATGACTAAGATGATGACAGGCATACTTGCCATAGAAAGCGGAAAGATAAATGATGAAATCACCATCAGCAAAGCAGCAAGCGATGCTTCATATACCTTTCTTAAAACAGGCGATAAACTCACCATGTCTGAACTGCTTTACATGCTGATGCTCTCCTCAAACAACGGCGCAGCTGTAGCTCTTGCCGAATATCTATCTACTCCTGGAGAAAACTTTGCGGCAAAGATGAACAAAAAAGCAAGGGCAATTGGTATGATGGATACACATTTCATCACACCAAATGGAATGCACCACAACGACCATTACTCTACAGCTAGAGATATGGCTAAACTCGGTGCCTACTGCATGCGCAATCCGCAATTCAAAGTTTATGTCGATACCGAGCAACATCGGGCAAGATGGAAAGTACCCGCAGGCAAACATTATGCTTGCTACAACGAGAACAAATTACTTAGCCTTTATGACGGTGTAAACGGCATCAAAACCGGCTATACCGAACCTGCGCAATGTTGCCTCGCTACTTCTTACGAAAAGAATGGCAAGCACTTAGTAGTAGTGGTAATGCACTCTAAAAGAGGACAATTTAAATACCACGATACTACAAAATTGCTCGATTGGGCTATCAGAAGAATTTAGGCTTTATAAATTCTTTTCTAAATTCGGCAGATGGAACATATACGATTTGTCGAATACTTCTTTCACTCTATTGATCTCGAGATACGTAGTACCACCACCTTCGCCTAGACTACCGCTAAGATAAGCCACCTTATCTTTCAATTGGATATATCCTTTCTGACGCAACATTCGCAATGCCGCCATAAAACATTCTTGCGGAGTAATGCGCTCATGCTGATAAACAGCTATCACACCATAACTCAAAGAGAGAAGTCGGATGAGACGTTCGTTATAACATATTGCTAGTACAGGATTCGGTCCACGAAAGGCAGCCAGATTGCGGGCAGTACGTCCGGTATTGCTATCGGTGATAATACCCTTCACTTCTAGTTTTTCGGTAGCATCTATAGCACTCTTTGCCAAGAACTCTGTAATACCGCAATTATCGCTTAAAGGAATCGGTATATTGTTCTCTTTCAACTTGTCTTTTTCTGCCTGTTCGGCAATGGCAGCCATAGTAGTTACCGCTTCAACAGGATAATCACCCGATGCAGTCTCGCCACTCAGCATCAAAGCATCTGTGCGATAGTAGATTGCATTGGCAATATCGGTAACCTCGGCACGAGTGGGACGAGGATTATGAATCATCGTATGAAGCATCTGCGTGGCAACAATCACCGGTTTTTTGGCAAGAATACATTTCTTAATGATGATGCGCTGAATACCAGGAATACGTTCAATGGGGACTTCGATACCCAAATCACCACGAGCAATCATAATGCCGTATGAAGCATCAATAATCTCATCAATATTGTCTACACCCTCCTGATTCTCTATTTTGGATATAATCTTTATCGGACTCTTTTGCTCGTCAAGAATCTTCTGAACAGCCATCACATCTTCCTTACTTCTAACAAAAGAATGAGCAATAAAATCGATATCCTCATCTATAGCCAGCAAGATATTGGCTTTATCTTTTTTGGTAAGAGCAGGCAGATTGATATGCGCTCCCGGTACATTGACACTCTTATGAGAACCTAGATTTCCATCATTCTGAACTTCGACAATCAGCATTCCATCTTCTTTAGAAATAACTTTCATGGCAAGTTCACCATCATCAAAAAGCACGTCCGAACCAATAGAAATATCATCGGTAAGATAAGGATAAGATACGTTGATCACATCGTGAGTCGTATCACTATCTGGACAACAAGCTATTTTGACTTGCTCGCCCTTATGATATGGTATAGGAGAATCACATCCGGTAGTACGAATCTCAGGACCTTTAGTGTCTATCATCAAAGCGATATGACGGGATACCTCCCTTGTATTCTTAATGATCATCTTCAAGCCATCGGGAGTGGCATGTGCTGTGTTCATTCTTACGACATTCATTCCAGCATCAAAAAGCTGACGGATAAAGCTTACACTGCATCGGCGGTCACTGATGGAGGCAACAATCTTTGTCTGTTTCATTGATTAAAAATTTGGGTGAAAACTAAAAACAATCTTATTTACGGCTGCAAATTTAGCAAAAAAAGATGATTCATCATTTATGCTATATAGATATTTAACTAGTTACATATAATATATAAACTTTTCGAGCAACAGAATAAACTTGTCCGCTTCAGTATCAACAAAGCAGAACAAACATTTATAT
>DAIUBN010000122.1:0-9656 GCA_036846645.1 Bacteroidaceae bacterium
GGCAAGATTAGGAAAATGGTAGCAAAGGTCAGGCTATAAAGCCCCTTCGTCGGCAAAGCTATAGTATGAACCGTCACAGACAATGACGTGATCAAACATTCTGATATTCATCAGTTCGGCGGCTTTCTTTATTGTTCGGGTAAGGTGTATGTCTTGATGACTAGGGCGTGCATTGCCCGAAGGATGATTGTGCACTACAGCTAGCTGTGTAGCCCTTTTCAAGATAGCGTCACGGAGTATGAGCCGCACATCGGCATACGTTCCATCTATACCACCCGAACTGATTTTGACTTTTTCTATCACCGTTCCTGCCTGAGTGAGCAGCAAACTCCAGAACTCTTCGTGAGGCAGATCGGCAAGAAGAGGAAGAAACAGATTGTATACATCCATCGGGCTGGTAATTCGTTCACGTTCTCGAGGGGTGGCATCGTTACGACGTCGTGCCAACTCTAGAGCAGCCATGATAGTAATGCTCTTGGCGGGCCCCATTCCTTTGAAATGAGAAAATTCGGAGATATCCCACTTTGCGAGAGTATTAAGATTGTTGTTGCATGTTCCCAACATTCTTCGTGACAGTTCTACGGCATTCTCTTCGGCATTGCCAGAACCGATTAGAATAGCTATCAGCTCTGCATCGCTCAATGCAGCAGCACCATGAAGCATCATTTTCTCGCGGGGACGGTCGTCTACAGACCATTGGTTGATAGAAAGTTTTTCCATAGTTTATAGGACATATAAGGTTTATAGGGCATATAAGCCCTACACTATTTATAAAAGTTTGTTTTAAAAGCTTCGAACTCATCTTTTCCCAGTACACATCTGCGCCACCAGGCACGAATAAAGCCGGTACCATATCCAATGAGTTGGATATAGGCGGCAAAAATTGAATAAAAGCCAATCAGCAAACTCTTGTTCTTCAGTGAAGAGTCGATAAATACCATCAATGCATATAGCAGTAATAGACTCAGCGACCAAGAGCAAAACAATCCTCCAAGAAGCAACACTGCACAACCCAACGTGAAAACGGCGGGTAACAGATGAACTAACTTCAATGAATCGGGATACTTCTTATAAAGGTTGATGCGAGCAATACCCGAATTGTGTACCTGTTTGAAGAACTTCTTCCAATCGGTACGACGTTTGTGATATACCCAAGCTTCAGGAAATAGTCTACAGCTATATCCATTCTTAAATATCCGGATACTGAAATCGATATCCTCTCCGAAACGCATCTGAGAGAAACCATGCAAAGCCTGATACGCTTCGCGACGAACTCCCATATTGAAACTGCGCGGATAGAACTTATCCATCTTCTTCTTTCCACCCCGAATACCACCGGTAGTGAAAAAAGAGGTCATCGAATAATTAATGGCTTTTTGAACATCAGTGAAAGAACTGTGTGCCCTGTCCGGTCCACCAAAGGCATCGGCAGGAACAGATTTCAACTCTGCTACGACAGCATCAAAATAAGTATCGGGAAGAATACAATCAGAATCCAGGATGATAAGATAATCACCACTAGCACGTTCAGCGCCATAGTTGCGAGAAGGCCCCGGCCCCGAGTTCTGCTTAAAGAAGTAATGAATAGACAGTTTATCAGAAAAGCTGTCTGCGATTTTTTCACAAGAGATAGTCGAACCATCATCAATCACCAGCACTTCAAAGTCTTTGAAGTGCTGACTGACCAAACTTTGCAATAACTCACTAAGTTCGTCAGGCCGATTGTATACCGGAATGATGACAGAAAAGAACATGTTACTGAGCTTCTGGAGCTTTAGCACGACCAACGTATGAACCGTCGCGGGTATCAACCTCAACGTATTCGCCTTCGTTGATAAACAAAGGAACACGGATTTCGTTACCGGTCTCAAGTTTAGCTGGTTTCAAAGTGTTGGTAGCTGTATCACCTTTCAAGCCTGGTTCGGTATAAATAACCTTCAAAATAACCTTAACAGGAAGTTCGGCAAACAATACAGTCTCGGTAGAAGCGTCAGAAACGACATCAACAATACTACCTTCTTTCATAAAGTCAACACCGGTGATAGAGTTCTTCTCGATAGGAATTTGTTCGTAGGTTTCCTGATTCATGAACATGTAGTTATCACCTTCTTGATAAAGATACTGATAGGGGCGACGTTCGATACGAACATCTTCAAGTTTGAAGCCAATCTGATAAGTACGATCGAGTACACGACCATCAACAACATCTTTCAACTTGATACGCATAATCGTATTTCCCTTACCGGGCTTTACATGAAGAAATTCTACCACAAAATAGAAATGGCCATCCAATTTGATGCACATTCCGTTCTTTACGTCCTGACAGTTAATCATAAAATTCTGTATTTATTATAATTGATTTATATTATTTCTTCTAAGTTTTCGGGTGCAAAATTACGCAAATAAGCAAAAATCACAAAATGTTCTGATGAAAAATACCATATTTATTTGTGTATCTTAAAAAAAGTCTCTAATTTTGCAGTCCGAATTAATGATAATAATAACAAAATAAATATATTATAGCAATGAAGAGAACATTTCAGCCTTCTAATAGAAAGAAGAGAAACAAACATGGTTTCCGTGAGAGAATGGCCACAGCCAATGGTCGTAGAGTATTAGCATCTCGTCGTGCTAAAGGCAGAAAGAGCTTGACTGTTTCTGATCACTTTAACGGAATAAAAGCCTAATTATTGATTAGTAATCGATAATTCAAAGAAATTATAAAAAGGAGGAATCTTCTGAGGTTCCTCCTTTTTATTTAGAAGGATGTGATAGAGCTTATACCTTAGTAGTAAAATTAAGTGGAATTTATTTTGTACTGCTTTCGGTTTGCACTATCTTTGTTATAAATAGCGAAGATAGGCTACACCTTAGCATTAAAAATAAAATTCGTTCCTCTTTTATTTTGTACTGCTTTCGGTTTGCACTATCTTTGCAATAGATATCTAACGAGCATTATGACATTAAACAAATTCTCATCATTGAGCTCTGGCAGATTCTTTTGGATTAATATAGCCGCCATGACTGTAACTGTCCTACTCTTGGGTATACTCATATTTAAGGGATTGGACGTTTACACTCATCATGGAGAAGAGGTTATTGTACCCGAAGTTAAAGGAATGATGCCCAATCAAGCCGAAAAGCTCTTTCGAGACAAAGGTTTGATAGCCAAAGTGGTGAGTACCAGCTATCGCAAAGATATGCCTTCGGGCTGCATCCTTGACCTGACACCCGAATCGGGCGAGAAGGTCAAAAAAGGTCGTATAATATTTCTCACAATCAACTCGATAGATGCTCCGCTACGTGAAGTACCCGATGTTACAGAAAACAGTTCGGCACGTGAAGCAGAAGCACAATTACTGACCGCAGGTTTCCACCTCACGCCAAATCAATTGGTGAAAGGCGAAATGGACTGGGTGTATGGTGTATTATATAATGGTAGAAAAATTATCTCGGGTGAGAAGATTCCGGTAGGTTCGATACTGACTTTGCAAATAGGCAATGGCGATGTAGAATCGGACGAGCAGGACTCAAGCACTATAGCTGCCGATGGAAGCATCATCCTCAATGAAGGCGAAACGGGAGACGAGACGGTATTGCCAGAAACAAATACGACTAAACCTGAGCAAACAAAAGCGAAGCCAACCCAAACAAAAGCATCAACACCGACGAAAGAAAATAACAACGTAACGAAGAAAGTTCAGACTAAGGAAAAAGATAATAACATAAAAGCGAAGTCAAAGACAGAGAAGACGCCGGAGAAACAACCAGCAAAGAAAACTCCGGCTAAGAAAGCGCACAAAAATGACAACTCTAACGAATCCTGGTTTTAAGAACAAGAGACATGACTGATAAAACACCTGAAGACGAACTACAGCAAATGGATTCATTGCTATCTTTAGAAGCATATGATCCTGACGACGACATAGAGAATGACGCCGACGAGACCGAAGTGCCCGAAGATGAGACGACGCTGTACGAACACTTCAGGGTAGTAGTCGACAAAGGCCAGACCCCGATTCGTATCGACAAATATCTCTTCGAAAGAATTGTCAACGCCTCACGCAACAGAATTCAAAGAGCAGCCGATGCCCATTGTGTTCAAGTAGGAGGGAAAGCGGTGAAGAGCAGCTACAAAGTTAAGCCGCTCGATGTTATTACCGTCATGATGGATCGTCCTCGTTACGAAAACGAAGTCCTCCCCGAAGATATTCCTCTCAATATTGTCTACGAAGACGATACGTTGATGGTAGTGAACAAGCCAGCTGGTATGGTAGTTCATCCGGGACATGGCAATTACAACGGAACACTTGTCAACGCACTGGCTTGGCACATGAAAGATGATAAAGACTACGATGCCAACGACCCACATGTGGGTTTGGTACATCGTATCGACAAAGATACCTCCGGTCTGCTAGTTATCGCAAAGACAGCAGACGCAAAGACCAACTTGGGAAATCAATTCTTCTATAAGACTACTCACCGAAGCTATATAGCTTTGGTATGGGGCATTATTGATGAGAATGAAGGAACGATAGAAGGCAATATAGGACGTAATCCGAAAGACCGACTTCAGATGACTGTTCTCGAAGATCCCGAGCAAGGCAAACATGCGGTGACTCACTATAGAGTGATTGAACGTCTAGGCTATGTGACATTGGTAGAGTGTATCCTCGAAACAGGACGCACACACCAAATCAGAGTTCACATGAAACATATCGGCCACACCTTATTTAATGATGAACGTTACGGTGGCCATGAAATTCTTCGTGGCACCCGTTTCAGTAAATATAAACAATTTGTAAACAACTGCTTCGACATTTGTCCTCGTCAGGCTTTGCATGCCAAAACATTAGGATTTGTACATCCCAAAACAGGAAAGCAAATGGATTTCACATCCGAGCTTCCTGATGACATGAAGAACTTGATAGAGAAATGGAGAAGTTATATAAGTAATAGAGAAATAGAATGAAACGTAACATTGCTATTGTAGCGGGAGGTGATACCTCCGAACATGATGTTTCTTTGCGCAGTGCACAGGGAATCTACTCCTTTATGGACAAAGAAAAGTATAACATTTATACCGTTGAGCTTGAAGGGCACAACTGCCGCGTTCTACTCGACGATGGCAAACAAGTTCCTGTAGATCTCAATACATTTGGCTTCACCATTGATGGTAAAGAGACTCGCTTCGACTTTGCCTATATCACTATCCATGGCACGCCAGGTGAAGACGGTCGTCTGCAAGGCTACTTCGACATGATGCGTATCCCCTATTCATGCTGTGGAGTATTGGCTGCTTCGCTCACTTACAACAAGTTTGCCTGCAACCAATTTCTTAAAAGCTTCGGCGTAAGCGTTGCAGAATCTATCCGTTTAAGAAAAGGTGACAAGATTGCCGACAAAGATGTGATCAATAAAATTGGTCTTCCATGCTTTATCAAACCAAGTCTTGGAGGTTCAAGCTTCGGTGTCACTAAGGTAAAGACGCCTTCTGAGATTCAACCAGCCATTGTAAAAGCATTCGATGAAGCTCAAGAAGTAGTCATTGAAGCTTTCTTGGACGGGACAGAATTGACTTGCGGTTGCTATAAGACCAAAGATAATGCCGTCGTGTTCCCATTGACAGAAGTTGTTGCTCACGACGAATTTTTCACTTACGACGCTAAATACAACGGAAAGGTAGATGAAATCACTCCAGCCCGTATTGCAGATGATTTGGCAAAACGAGTACAGACATTGACATCTGCCATCTACGATATATTGGAGTGCGAAGGCATCATCCGTATCGATTATATTATCACCGAAGGTCATAAAATCAACTTGGTTGAGGTAAACACCACACCTGGTATGACCGCTACAAGTTTTATTCCGCAACAGGTACGTGCTGCAAAACTTGATATAAAAGATGTAATAACGGAAATAATAGAAAACAAATTTACGAAATAAAAGCTTAGACATGACTGATATTGATTTAAGAGAATTCGACGAAATCCGTCCTTACGAAGACTCGGAGATAGCTCCCGTCTTCGAAGAGCTGATTGCCGACGAGGCTTTCCGAAAGGCAGTCAGTGGTATAATCCCAGGAGTTCCATTTGAACTTCTGGCAGCCAAGATGCGTATATGCAAAACGAAACTCGAATTTCAGAAGACGTTCTGCTACGACATCATCATGAATATAGTAAAAAAATTCACGGCCGGGCTAACTATGGACGACTCGGCTCTTATCGACAGACAGCATCCTCACCTCTATCTGACCAACCATCGGGATATTGTTCTCGATGCAGGTTTTCTCGCTGTTCTGCTTCTAGACAGAGGTATTAATACAACAGAGATAGCAATTGGCGACAACTTGCTTGTTTATCCGTGGATAGATAAGATTGTTCGCATCAATAAAGCATTTATTGTACAACGTGCTCTATCAATGCGTCAGATACTCGAATCGTCCAAACGCCTATCTCGCTACATGCACTACGCCATCAACGTGAAAAAAGAATCTATATGGATGGCACAACGTGAAGGCCGAGCTAAAGACTCTAACGACCGAACTCAAGATAGCATTGTCAAAATGATTGCAATGGGAGGCGAAGGCGACTTCATTGACCGCTTGATGGAAATGAATATCGTGCCGCTGAGTATTTCGTATGAATTTGACCCATGCGACTATCTGAAAGCCCAAGAGTTTCAGATGAAGAGAGACATACCCGACTACAAGAAGACCAATAAAGATGACCTCAAGAGCATGCAAGTTGGTATGTTCGGACAGAAGGGACATGTACACTATCAAATGAGCAGCTGCATCAACGACGAATTGAAACAAATAAATCGCAACCGCCCCAAAGCAGAACTAAGCAACACTGTTGCTGCTATCATCGACAAACATATTCATCGCAACTACCGTTTGTTCCCTAGCAATTATGTAGCTCATGACCTTTTGACGGGTCAAAATGAATATATTGACAAATATACCACTGAAGATAAAGATAAGTTTCTGGATTATCTTCATGGTCAGATAGAGAAGATTGACTTACCCAACAAGGATGTTCCTTTCTTGCAAGATAAATTGCTGTTAATGTATGCCAATCCCCTCACTAACTTTATGGCAGCTGGCAAAGAATGAGACTTACCGTCGGTCATATTGCCACTGCACTAATCCTTTTGCAAGCTTTTAGTAGTTGCAAAAGCGATAATAATGTCTATCCGTCCGTTCAGTTGGAATTTGTGACTGCACAGACCGGCAGCAATGGTAAACTGGCAAAGATAACAACCGACAAGAACTGCACATATATGGTGAACAGCGATAAATCGAGCAATACCTATACTGCCGATTCTACACTAAGAGTCGTGGCGAACTACGCCTACAATATCTTAGAAAAAGATACAACAGTAGACGTTTATGCTTCGGCTAAAACCATATCTGCCATACCGCAGACGACAGATAAATTCAAAGGAGAGATAATAACCGACCCAGCCCAAGTACTAAGTATCTGGCTGGGTCGCAACTACCTGAATATTGTATTGAATGTTCTGGCGCAATCCAAATCACACACATTTGCTTTCGTTGAGAAGTCTGTTACAATAGACTCTAATGGACGGCGCAACATATCACTCCTACTCTACCACGACAAGAATAACGATTTGGAGGCCTATACCAAACGTGCCTATCTTTCTATTCCATTATCCCAATATGCAGGAGATGATAATGCAGGAGCTATTATCAACTTTTCGCTCTATACAGACTCTTCTACACAAAAAAGTTATTCATTCGACTATAAACCGAACAAATAATACATACCCCAGAGTGCAAAGATAAAGCTGCAAAAGCTCTGTATTGATTCATCCTATACATTTATATATACTAGAAACCCGTTAGACGAAGCATCACTGCACATCCAACGGGCAACGAGTTAACTCGTTTTACTAAGAGAGAGAAATACCTTTTATAATGATGATAATTCCATCATAGTGTCTTCAAGGTGTATAGAGGTTAACTCTACCTCTCTTAGTTGTCTAATTTTATACATAAAGTTTATAAGAGGGAGACTGAGCAACACATTGCACAGCCTCCTTAATTTATTTTACTAATTTACTTAGTAGGTAAATTATCAGACCAATTCGTATTCTGCGTTACTCCAAAGCCAGAGTTGATTTCAGCTGCAGGAATTGGGAAAACGAACTTCTGAACATCCCAAGAAGAGAACATATCAGCTTTGACAATATCACCCATACGACGTGCATCATAGAAACGATGACCTTCAGCATAGAATTCGCGGATGCGCTCATTAGAGATGAATGTCAATAGATCTGCGGTTGTAGATGGCAGGTCAGAAGTTTTTGTGATATCCAAATTACGTTTTGCAGTATACAGCAAATAATTTTGAGCTTGTTCAATAGAACCAATACGAGCTTCGCATTCTGCGATAATCAAACTCATTTCTGATTTTCTAAATACCGGGATATTACTTACTGCTTGTGCTGTAGAAGTACCATCAAACTTTTTAGGATGATTTCCAGAAAGCAAACCCATACGGATATCTTTAGGAGTAGCAGCAAATAACTTAAGAACAGTCTTTTGGATTGTACATTTATAACTTCCATACAATGTGTTCAAAGCGTTTGCAGAAAGGTTATCGTTATCAGATTTGATGATAGTAAAGATATCCTCACTAGTTGCTGCTGTTGAAGTCCACATATTTACATAAGATTCATTAGAAGGGTCAACATCGGTAGCTGTACCATCACCTTTTCCTTTCAATTCGATAGCAGCCTTCGCTGCAGCTTCAGCTTCAGCATATTTACCTAATGACATATATACCCTAGCCTGAAGTGCTTTAAGTCCCATTACTCCCAAATAGTATGCAGAACTTTCAGCTGCATCACCTGCTGCCGTAAAAGCAGTTTCCGAAGCAGTTAAATCCGAAACAATCTGAGCGTATGTTTCTTCTACAGTAGAACGTTGGACATTCTTAAGTACTTCTACTGGCTCATCCTTTACTATTGGCAAGCCCAAAGAAGATTTATTGGCATCAGAATAAGGTAAAGCAAATAAATTAACAAGATAATAATTTGCTAAAGCCTTCAATGCATAACACTGTCCCAGATAAGAATTAAGAGTTGCCTTATCACCATCAGAAGCAATAGTTCCATTAGCCAAAAGAGCTTTACCGCCCCTAATAGCACGAGTAGTACGGTCTATGATTTGGAAACCAGCTCCCCAGACATTTTCAAGTTCACCTTCTGTATCGGAGAATGAGAAATTACTAAAAGCATAGAAATGTCCTGTTGACGAATTTCCGGCACTGACACCTGCACACATATCACCTATAGCAACAGCATAATTGCCTAAGAAATAATAACCACCCAAAGCATTGTATGCACCATTCATACCATTACGAACATCTTTTAAAGTTTTAAAAGCGTCAGCGGTATTTTGATCATCTTTATTTTCAACGTCCAAGCTACAAGACCAAAATCCAATAGCAAACACCATCGATACTATAATATATAATATTTTCTTCATTTCTAAATCCTCCTTACATTAAAATCCAACTGTTACACCAAACATAAAACTACGAGCAACTGGATAGTTCCACCACTGAACGCCGTTAGCACCTACGACAGCAGGATCCATACCACGATAATTCTTTGCAGTGAAT
>DAIUBN010000123.1:0-9558 GCA_036846645.1 Bacteroidaceae bacterium
CGCAAAATTCAATATAATATGGGGCAGGTATGGAGACATACTACCGATGTGAACAATATGCTTAGTGTGCGTTTTGTTCGCGATGCCAAATAATTCAAGGTTATGATAAAATTTCCTAAGTGTTTTCTAGTATCTCTGTTCCTTGTGCCGGTTATGGCTCTTGCACAAGGACAGGGCTTCACAATCAAAAGTAATATACCCGGTATGCCCGATGGTATTGTCGTCGGACTGATGGAAGAAGAAAATCAGCGGTTCGCTCAAATAGATTCTGCCGTTGTGAAGAATGGGCAATTCATTTTGAAGGGTAGGGTAGATCATCCCGTACTCTGTACATTGACAACCAATAATCTTTCTATGGTTCCTGCCGATAATCAAGACAACAGTAAGATTCGTTGGACATATACGACCATCTTCCTAAGTAATGCTGATATGACTTTCGATGCTGTTCATTATGACAGTATTGACAATCAAAAGCCTATTGGCAAGTATTTCAAAGTATCGGGAGGACAACCTCAGACCGAATGGAATGAGTATTGTTTGCAGGCTCAGAGAGAACAAGGTAAGTCAGAATTTCTTGATCCCAGTATTGAACGCAAGTTGCAGATGGACTTTATCAAGAATCATCCTCATTCGGTTCTTTCGGTTTACTTTGCCAATAAGATGCTGATGCAAGCTTATCCTCGTCTCACAAAGAAAGAGATAGCCGAGCTCAATAGTATGATTACTACTGTTCCCGAAGACGAATCTCGATTGGCACAGTTCCGTAAGAATGTTGTTGAGGCCGAACGCACTGCTGTCAATGAAAAGTTGCAGAACTTGCCGCTGTATGATGTAGCCGGCAAATCGCTCAATCTTACCGATGTAGTTCCTAAAGGCAAGTATGTGCTCATTGACTTCTGGGCATCCTGGTGTGGCATCTGTCGTGCTTCTATCCCTGGTATCAAGAAACTTGGAGCCAAATATGCTGGTAAGTTGGTTGTCGTCAGTGTCTCCGACGACCGTAACAAACAAGCTTGGCTTGGTGCTGTGGCCAAAGAAAAAATGCCATGGAAACAATATCAACTTACTCCAGAAGGTTCTAAAGCTCTGTTGAAACAGTATCTTATCCAGGGGGTGCCTTATTATTTGATGGTAAACCCACAGGGCAAGGTGATAGCAGCACCAACAAATGCAGAAGAGATGGATAGTATCATGTCAGCAATTAAATAACAAGAATGAAAAAGATATTATTACTAGTCACTTTAGTGACGCTCTCACTTTGTGCCGGTGCACAGAGTGCTAAAAAGAAAGTAGCAGCCACGAAGGTAGGCTTCACAGTCTCTGGAACAGCAGAAGTTGCCGACGGCTCTAAAGTTTATATTGCAGAGATGCAGGGCTTCTTCAGTTTTGTACCTTCCGATTCGGCTATTGTAAAGAATGGCAGATATATCATAAAGGGACAGCAGAAACAGCCTGTATTTCGTATCTTGATGGCAGTTCCCGTGAAAGGTGATCCGCTAATGGCACAATTTATCTTAGAGAATATTCCGATTACTATCAATCTCACTAAAGATCCTAAAAAAACTTTAGTAGAAGGAGGAAAGGATAATGAGCTGTGGATAGAATTTAATAAGAATGAAGAAGAAAAATCTGCCGTTATAGAACCCGTGTGGAAATTGGCCAACGACTCTACCAAGACTCAGCAAGAACGTGATGAGGCTCAGAAGAGAGTAGATGAGTTCAATAAACAACAAAAGGCAGACAGACTTCAATTTATAATTGACCATATTCCTTCGGGAGTGAGCAGTATATTATTGGCCTCTTCTTATACTCAGATGGATGAGGCTTCTTTACTCAAAGTGCTAGCTTTGATGAAAGAGAAATGTCCGAATGATGAATATTATAAAGATATTGTTACTGAGCGTGAAGTGACTCGTCGCACAGCTATCGGATCTCAATATACCGATATCGCTTTGAAAAGTCCCGAAGGAAAAGTAATTAAAGTATCCGATTTTGTTGGTAAGAATAAAGTGACAATGATTGATTTCTGGGCTTCATGGTGCGGACCATGTCGTCAGGAGATGCCCAACTTTATCAAGGTCTATCATGAATATAAGAGCAAAGGCTTTGAAGTAGTTGGAGTATCGCTCGATGAAAACAAAGAGGCTTGGGTAGGCGCTATCAAGAAATTGGGTATACCATGGGCACAGATGTCCGACCTCAAAGGTTGGCAGTGTGCTGGAGCAGCTGCTTATAATGTAAAATCTATTCCTGCGACAATTCTTATCGGTCAGGATGGTAAGATCATTGCCAAGGACTTACGCGGTGAGGAATTGGAAACGAAATTAAAAGAAATTTTACGATAGGTGTTTAATCTCTCTCTCTGCAGTTGATGTCGTGATGATATCCTGTAGATTATTAAATGGGAAAGGGCTGCTCATATCTTAGAGTAGCCCTTTTATTGATTCAATTAGTAGAGTGCTGATTATTCATCCCATACCGTATATGCTGATACAAGCCAATGGTTCATCTTGTCTCCGTCGATGCGTTGTGCTTTTGGTATGCTAAGGGTGAAGGTATGCTCTCCTTTCGACAGATTCTTCAGTGGAATATCCACAGGTGCTACATCCGTACCCGGACACCAGTTGGAACGAGAGAAATCAGAAGATGCAATAGGTTCTTCTATTTCTTTATCCTCATAACCTTTCTCGCTTAGGTAAGATACTTTACGCTTTTCAAGCCATACGCCTGCTGTGGGATTGAAACGACGGAATGAAGCGCAATCGTCGCGCCAAGGAATAAAGCTGAGTACTTCTTTACCGTCAATGCTCAGTATGTTGCGCTGAGGGGTGAACTCATCTCCACCGTTATGTCCTCCATGTCCTGTCACGATGTATTTGAGCTTTGCATTCTTTACATTTTTTGGAACGGTAAAGTCTACCGATACATTTTTACGGGCAAAAATATCGGGATATTTCTGTTCGCTTCCTAAATAATAAACAGTATTCAGTAACGGCTCTACATGTTGTCGAGGCTGTGCATCATCACTTCCTTTGCTCTCTTTAATGTTGATATCTACGCTGGCTATGTATCCTTCTTTAGTCCATGTATCGATAAAGATGCCAACATAAACTTCACCTTTCAGTATGGAGTAGAGGTCGGTGATATCTTGCATCCAGCAGGTCTCGTCCGCCCATTTAGGAATATACACCGGGCGGCGTTTGCTTTCTGTGACCGTGTCTTTTCTACTATAATATCCTACGCCGAAGGGTGTCATGAATCGCATTAGTTCTACGGTAGGCAGATAGTCTTTGCCGGGAACGATACCTTTCAGATGTTCCACTTTTGTGGTGTCTATATCAGGAAACTTCGTTTTTTCCTCTGCAATATTCATCAGATTAATAGCCGATGCTTTAGGCAGTACAAATACAGAGCCCGACTTATCCCAACGATCTCCGTTAGAAGATAATCTTACGGTAAGCGATACAGAAACTCTGCGACTATAATTGGGCACTGTTATCTTTTTCAAGATGATACGCCCATTAGTAAGGTGTATGATTCCTGTACTGTCGGCCGGTGAGAATCCTTTGTATGTATCGGGATCGAAATGTACGTTGGCTTTGTTGAACACTTGTATATGACGATCGCCTAGAGCCGGCAAACCTTTTGTCCTTATAGTCTTATTGGTTGCCGATAGTGATACTGTCACTGTCAGCAATGTGAGTAGTAATATTCTCAGTTTCATATTCTATTATTTGGCTACTTGATAACCTCTCTTATCGAGGTAGTCTTTGAATTTGTGCAGATATTCTGCATCTGGTCCATCGAAGAACGATACGCCCGATGCGCCATTATCGAAGGCTTCATCGAGTGCTTTCTCGAAGGTAGGCTTGATATCGTTGAACATCAGTCCGGCATATATCTTTGCTCTGCCGTTCACGGTTGTCACGCTCTCTTTTACCGAGCGTCCTATCCATTCTGGACCTTCGTAATAGAATCCGTTGTATATCATTGGGTAGTAAGCATCGAGCGACCAATTGCCCCAATCTTGACGTACCATTTTTTTAGCCATTGAGGGTCCGGGAAATACAGCTGCCGAGATTTGTTTGCCATCGGCTTTGATGGCTTTGGTAATAGCATCTACTACTTTAGTGATACCGTCATAACGAAAGTTGAGCCATGATTGGTCTTCCATCGGATATTTCAAATCCATCGGATCTTTGCCTGTTAGCGCTTTAAATTTGGCACGACATACATCGCAGTAGCAATAATCGTATTGGGGTAGTTCCTGAGTCTGCTCAATATTATAGTTTTTCCAAAGGCTGACGGGAAGTACCACGTCCGGAAAACGTACATAATCTAGATGAACACCATCCACATAGGGCAGATTAGCAATCTTAACGTAGTCGTTAGCCAAATATTGGGCTACTCCTTCGTGATAGGGGCAGAGAAAACGGTAATAGTCAACGTATGCTGGTTTGTCGTAGCACGACTCACCGTTGTGGTTCACAGCAAACCAATCGGGATGTGTTTCACGCACTTCGGCACGATTCATCGTCCACTTCCAATAGTGGCATTCCAATCCGGCTTCGTGGCAGTATTTGTAGACTTCTTCATTATATCCTTCGAACATCACACCGCTGATGCCACATTCTTTAAGTAGTTTAAACCAATCTTTGAATTCTTCGGGTTTGTACTTGTTCATTCCTACCCAAACAAAGTTCTTCACGATACGTGGAGCAATCTTTTCGATAGCGAATGTGCCATCCTGATTTACTGTGTATTCAACTTTTTCGTTTGGTATGCTGATGCTGATCTTGAAATTGTCTGACGTAGCATTTACTTTGATTTGAGAACCTTGAGGCAGATCTTTAGTTTCTGCATCGGTGAGGAAGAAGTTCTTCACACTACGCAGATAGTTGTTATCTTTCTCGTGTTTGTCGAGCTGTGCATAAAACATTGCCCAAAGCAGTTTGTAGGCTGCCATATTATAGGGATAATTGAATTGTTCAGTCGATGTCCCTACTTTATTGTCAGAGAAGTATACAAACGCCCAACGTTCGGGCATGTGCATATCAACCTTTCCTGTCGGTGTCCATACCCAGTTGTCGGCATGTTTGCCTGTCCATTCTACTCTGGAGAAACTAAGACGCCAGAACTTGCCTGCCGCTAGCGGATTAGTAAAGTTCCATGTCAACGATTTCGCTGGTATTGCCATTTCTACACTCCACGAGCGATCTTTATCTTTCGAGTTGTTGAGTGTTCCGTCGCAATGAACGGCAAGTTTCACTCCAGTACAATTCCAAGGCACAAAGAAGTTGCCGCCCGAGCGATAAGGCTTGTCGAGTGTGAGGTCGAACAATACACCACGTGCATTGGTCTCGAATTCAAAATAGTTGTGACCGTCGCCTGCCGGATTGATAAAGACTTCGAAGTCATTATCATAGTAGATAACGGTATCTCGCTTGGTGAGGAGTGCTTTGATGTCTGTCTCTTGGAGAGTAGCTCCGATATACAAATAGTCTTTATCCCAAAGCATTTTGGCATGTGTCTCTTGTTTGGGCGCAGCAAATCCCTTGCCGCTGATGTCGGCAAAAGAGGCTGTTTGTGCTGCTTTTGCCCAAGATGGTTCGTCGAGTTTGCCGTCTATTTTAATAGGACCGGCACTGCGGTAGCACACATAGTTTACGGGGGTAGTGAGCTGCCGTTCGTACTTCGAAAACAAATTGTTCTGAGCGGTAGCGCCGACGACTGCCATACAACTCAGTAATAATAATAAAAGTTTTTGTCTCATTTCTATTATATAAATAAAGGTGTTTTATTGATTAGTTGCTGCTGATGACTTGTCCGGCTCCACGATAAAGTTTGATGGGACCGTCGAGTAACACTGCAACAACAGTGATGCTGGGGTCAAGCACTCTATCGGGTACATCTATATATAGGTTGCCTGGCACTTCACTCCAATAGTTCTTGTTGTATATCTTGTAGTTGAGCATGGCACCGCTGCCTACTACCCAGATGCGATTCACTTTGTTCATCAATCCCTTTACTTCTACCACACCGTTAGGGCGATAAGGAAGATATAGATATAGAATATCACCAGCTTTGTTCAGTGTGGTATATCCTTGGAAATGTTCGGTCGGTATACCGGCACGAGTGTCGTAGATCGCTTCTTTGTGCTTCGATGTCCAACGTCCGAACTCTTTTAGAATAGCCACCTCTTCGTCGGGAATAGTTCCGTCTTCTCGTGGGCCGATATCCATCAACATATTACCACCCATACTTAGGCAGTCCACAAAAGTGCGCAGTAAGATGTAGGGCGACTTAAAATTGGTATCAGTATGCTGAAATCCCCATGAATCGTTCATTGTCATGCAAAGTTCCCAGTAACGATCTTTAGGACGAACGATAGGTACTCCTTGTTCTGGAGTGGCATAATCGCCATAGCCCTGAATGCGTGAGTTGAGCACAACATTTGGATTGGTAGAACGTAGCATTTCTACTATCTCTTTGGCGTGCCAGGTCTCTGCATTTTGTTCCCAATCGCCATCAAACCAATACAGGTCGGGCTTGAATTGTTTGTTCAGTTCGGAAAGCTGTGTCATATCGAATTTCACAAACTTATCCCACCGAGCTGGATCATCTTTTATATTATATCGTGTCTCTGTTTTGGTCTTATTCGGATAAAAGTCGCTCGACCAGTCGAGTAACGAATAGTAAAGGCCTAAACGTAGACCTTGGCGGCGCACTTCATTGGCAAATGGTGTGATTAAATCTCGTCGAGCAGGCGTTTGTTTCACCACATTGAGATTACTCGCTTTGGTATTCCATAGTGCCATACCATCATGATGCTTAGTGGTCATCACCGTATATTGAGCTCCGCTTTCTTTGATAAGTTCCACCCATTTCTTCGGATCATATTTCGAAGCAGTAAACCGCTTGGCCTGACTCATATATTGCTCGTATGGCAGATATTTATTGTAGAACGACCAACTTTCCGAAACTCCATCTACAGCATAAATCCCCCAATGGATAAATATGCCCAGCTTGGCATGGTCAAACCACTCCATTCTTTGTGCTTTTTGTTCTGCGGTCTCATTTGTCGTGCTGACCTGTGCTGAAGTATTTACAGCAAAAATGGTGATACACAATATACAAAGTAATCTCTTCATTCTCTTCATCAGATAAATAATTTAAGTTGTTCTTTGCTTTATTAAATTGAGTGTTTAAAGGTAATAATTATTTTTCTATTCATTATAATATGCACTGATATTTTAGAATTTATTCTTTATTCGAGGTTGTTGAATTGGTGATTAAAAATCATAGTTATCTCACGTTCGTTTTATTAAGATGTTTTTCCGAAAACATGAAGACGTTTCCGAAGAAACGTACTTATCTTTCGTCGGAAATGTACTTATCAGTTTTCATAAATGCCTTTATCCTGTAAAAAATGTTGTGTAATCGCACTTTTATCTTGAAAAAAGTGTTGAATCATTACACTTTTATCTTGAAAAAAATGTATCAATCGAATTTATTTGTTACATTTGAATTGATAGTAAATCCAAAAACAGAGTTTATGGAAAGAGATAAAATGCAGAATCTGATTACTTGGAAGAGTAACGCAAACAGGAAACCATTGATTCCATTTTATGCTATTAGTAGTTTGACATCTATTTCTTAAATAAATAGGCACCCTTATTATTTTGAAATTTATTCTTCCAATCATTTTGTCTGTTCCCAATTTGTCTCTATATTTGGATTTCTAAAAGAGATGAGCAAATTATGAAGAAGATCAACATTATAATTGCGACAGTGCTTGTTGTATTGTCAGCATTATTCCTTACTATAGCTTTCATCGGTTCTGGTGATAAGAAGCACAAAGATAAAGATAAGGGAAATAAGAAATATGATGCTTACGTGGTGTCTAGCTCTTATTTATCTTCAGATATTACGGTGACGGGTTCTTTGGCTGCATACGATGAGGTGGAACTGAAGAATGAGGTGGCTGGACGTATCACGATGGTGAATCTTCCCGAAGGTAGGTTTGTCAGAAAGGGTACTTTGCTCGTCAAGCTATATGATGCCGATTTGAAGGCGGCGTTACTTAAGTTGATGAATCAACTTGCTATTCAGCAACGTATACTGAAGCGTCAGAGTCAGTTACTCAAAGTGAATGGTATTAGTCAGAATGATTTTGAACAGACTTTGTTGCAAGTCAACACTTTGAAAGCCAATATTGCAGAAGAACAGGCATTGATACGTAAAACGGAAGTGAAAGCTCCTTTCGACGGTACGATAGGTCTCCGTAATGTGAGTGTTGGTGCTGTGGTGAATACAACAACGCTGCTGGCTACAATTAGAACGAATCAGAAGATAAAGCTCGATTTCTATGTCCCCGAGAAGTATAGTTCGATAATTTCTATTGGCTCTACCGTTCATTTCACTTTGGCGGGTTCGAATAAGGTTTACGATGGCAAGGTGATTGCTACCGAGCAAGGTATAGAAAACACAACGCGCAACCTGAAGGTAAGAGCTTTGGTCATCAATCATTCTAAAGAATTGTTGCCTGGAGCCTATGCCAATGTTCAACTTCGGCTGAGCGATAATCCGCGCGCTTTGCTTGTCCCTTCTCAGGCTATTATCCCTGATGAAGAGAAGAAGAGTGTCATCGTGGCGCGTCATTCTAAAGCTCACTTTGTAGAGGTGAAGACTGGCATCAGGCAATCTTCTATGGTAGAAATTACAGAGGGATTGCAGTCGGGAGATACGATCATCACATCGGGTATCTTGTTCTTGAAAGAGGGCGATCAACTGAAGTATTCGAGCGTTAAAGATGGAGCTAAGTAGTTATGGTCATCTCTGATATTGCATTAAAAAGGCCGGTTGCCTCTGTCGTTCTGAGCCTTATCATTATCTTGATGGGTGTGGTAGGCTACAATTTCTTGGGAGTCCGACTATATCCGGCTATCGATCCGCCTGTCATCACTGTTCAGGCTTCTTATACCGGAGCGAATTCTGAGGTCATCGAATCGCAGATCACCGAACCTCTCGAGAAATCTATTAATGGTATAGAAGGTGTAAAGTCTATTTCTTCTCAATCGTCTATCGGTTCGAGCCGTATAACGGTCGAGTTTGAACTAGGAGCCGACCTGGAGAAAGCGGCAAATGATGTGCGCGATAAAGTATCGCAAGCTACACGGCAGTTGCCACAAGATATTGATGCACAACCTACTGTGACAAAAGCCGATGCCGATGCCGATCCTATTGTGATGCTTACTGCCAAGAGTAGTCGGATGAATGCAATGGAACTGAGCGACTATGCCGAGAATGTGTTGCAAGAAAAACTTCAGACGATACCTGGTGTCAGTTCGGTAGCTATTTGGGGGCAACAGAAACCTGCCATGCGATTGTGGCTCGATCCTTCCAAAATGGCTGCATATAGTATTACAGCTGCCGATATCAGTAGCGCACTTTCGAGAGAAAACGTAGAGATGCCTGCCGGAAAGATAAGAGGCAATTCAACCGAATTATTGCTTAAAACACGTTGTCGGCTCACTACAGAAGATGAATTCAACAATC
>DAIUBN010000124.1:0-9543 GCA_036846645.1 Bacteroidaceae bacterium
ACGTTGCTCAACTCGAATCACAAGTCAGTACCGATAATTATCAGCTGGTGACAGACCAGTCTACTCTTGCAGATTACAAGCTGCAATTGAAACAATTGCTGGAACTCGACGGTGACGAAGAAATGAACATCCAGATGCCGGAACTCGACAACCTGAATGTTTTGACCGCACTCCCTACAAAAAGTGATGTATTTATGTCGGCTCTGACCAATCGTCCTGAGATTGAATCGAAGAAAGCAAGTATCAGTGCTTCCGATTTGAATATCAAAATAGCCAAAGCTGCATATCTACCAACAGTAAGTCTGACTGGTGGACTGAGTACTTATAATGTAAGTGGCAGCGACTACGGTTTCTTGAAACAACTGAAGAATGCATGGAGCAACACAGTAGGTATCAGTGTCAGTGTTCCAATTCTCGACAAGCGTGCCACCAAGAGTGCTATTCAAAGAGCTCAGTTGGCTAAGCAGACCAGCGAATTAGACCTACAAGATGAACAGAAAACCCTCTATAAAACAATCGAAGGATTTTGGCTAGACGCCAACAGCGCACAACAACGTTATGTAGCAGCCAAAGAAAAAGTAAAAAGCTCACAAACAAGTTTCGACCTCATTCAAGAACAGTTCAAACTTGGATTGAAGAACATTATCGAACTACTCACCCAGAAGAACACATTGAGTTCTTCACAGCGTGAAATGCTGCAAGCCAAATATATGGCACTTCTCAACACTCAGTTGCTGAAATACTATCAGGGTGATAAATTCACATTATAAAAAGAAATAAAACAAAATACATACTTCAATGAAAAAGAGAAATATAATTCTAATCGCTGTAGCTGCTGTTGCACTATTGGTAGTGCTCTACATGTGCTCTGGAAAGAAAACGGCTAGCAAGGTCACTTTCGAGAATACGAAAGTTGCCAAAGGCGATATCGCCATCAGTATAACGGCTACCGGTACTGTCGAGGCCGATACAGTGAACGTTGGTACACAAGTTTCAGGTCTTGTCACTAAGATTATGGCCGACTATAACAGCGTCGTGAAGAAAGGGCAAGTCGTTGCCGAATTGGATAAGACATCACTCGAGGCAGATTTGAAGTCGAAATCGGCAAGTGTGAAAAGTGCGGCGAGTGCTCTGCAATATCAAGCAAAGAACTTTAAGCGTTACCAACAGCTTCACGATAAACAGTTGGTGAGCCAAGCCGACTATGATACTGCTCTTGATAGCTACAACAAGGCAAAACAAGCATACGAAATAGCTATTCAAGATTTGGCCAAATCAAAGACCAATCTAGGTTATGCTACTATTTACTCTCCCGTAGACGGAATAGTTCTGTCTCGCTCGGTAGCAGTAGGACAAACAGTTGCCGCTACTTATAGTACCCCTAAACTGTTCACCATAGCAAAGAATCTGGATGATCTGAGCGTTGTAGCAAAAGTTGATGAAGCAGATATAGGTAATGTAAGAGAAGGTCAACGCGTCACTTTCACCGTTGATGCTTTCCCTGAAGATACTTTCGAGGGCAGTGTGAAACAGGTTCGTCTCAATGCCGGTTCTACCAACAATGTCGTCACTTATCAAGTGATCATATCAGCAAATAATGAATTGAAAAAGCTGAAACCTAAATTGACAGCCAATGTGACAATCTATACTTCCGAAAAGAAAGGTGTATTGAGTGTCCCTGCAAAAGCATTGCGCTTCACTCCCGACCAGACTTTGGTTGGAAAAGATGCAAAAGTAGTAGATTGCAACGCACCTCATAAACTTTGGACTAAAGAAGGCAATACATTTACTGCTCATGCTGTTCAGATTGGCATCACAAACGGAATGCGCACCGAGATTCTAAGTGGCATAAAAGAAGGACAACAAGTAATATTGGATGCTGTAGCAGCTGGTGGAATGACCAATACACAGGCTTCAGATTCTTCTAGTAGCAGTGACAACTCATCACCGTTTATGCCTAAACATCCGGGGAATGACAAAAAGAGTAGCGTCAAAAAATAGCGTTTAGAATTATGAAACCTATTATAGAATTACAAGATATAAGACGGAACTTCATCGTTGGCGAAGAAGTAGTCCATGCTCTGCGTGGTGTTACTTTCACCATTACCGAAGGAGAGTTTGTCACTATCATGGGAACTTCTGGTTCGGGTAAATCTACTTTGCTGAATCTTCTCGGTTGCCTCGATACTCCTACCAAAGGCGAATATCTGCTCGATGGTATATCGGTGAGGACAATGAGTAAGCCCCAACGTGCTATTCTTCGTAACCGGAAGATTGGATTCGTTTTTCAGAACTACAACCTGCTCCCTAAAACAACAGCGGTAGAAAATGTAGAACTACCATTGATGTACAATGCTGCTGTCGGTGCTACCGAACGTCGTAAAAGGGCAATCGATGCATTGGAGGCAGTAGGACTCGGAGATCGTCTGAATCATAAGTCGAATCAGATGTCGGGTGGTCAGATGCAGCGTGTGGCTATTGCCCGTGCTTTGGTCAACAATCCGGCAGTGATTCTGGCCGATGAGGCTACCGGTAACTTGGATACCCGTACCTCTTTCGAGATATTGGTGCTCTTCCAGAAACTTCATGCCGAAGGTAGAACGATTATTTTCGTCACTCACAATCCTGAGATTGCCAACTACTCTAGTCGGACAATCGTACTGCGTGATGGAAAAGTAAGAGATGATAAGGTTAATGATAATATTCAGGATGCGGCAGCCAAACTGGCAACCATTCCACTTCCTGATGATAATTAGAAGATATCATGAACGGAACTAATTTATTTAAGATAGCCCTGAAGGCACTTGCCAACAACAAGATGCGTACTTTCCTCACTATGCTGGGTATTATTATCGGTGTAGGTTCAGTGATTACGATGCTTGCTATCGGTCAAGGTTCAAAACAGAGCATTCAATCTCAGATTGCCGAAATGGGCTCTAACATGATTATGATTCATCCAGGAGCCGATATGTTTGGCGGTGTTCGTCAAAGTGCCAGTTCAAACGAGACTTTGAAGCTCACCGATTATGAGAATATCTGCAAAGATGCCAAATATCTGTCGGGTGTAAGTCCCAACGTATCTAGCTCAGGTCAGTTCATTGCAGGTAGCAACAACTATCCGGCAAGTATTAATGGTGTGAGTTTGGATTACCTCAAAATCAGACAACTCTCGGTAGAGAATGGTGATATGTTCACCGAACAAGATATCAAAACATCTGCCAAGGTATGTGTTATTGGTAAAACTATCGTGACCAATCTATTCCCTAATGGAGAAGATCCGGTAGGGCAGATTATCCGCTTCAACAGTATCCCATTCAGAATTGTCGGAGTGCTCAAATCCAAAGGTTACAACTCTATGGGACAAGATCAGGATGAAGTGGTACTTGCTCCTTACTCTACTGTCATGAAGAGAATCTTGGCACAGACCTACCTTCAAGGTATCTTTGCTTCTGCCATTACAGAAGATATGACACAAGATGCCATTAAGGATTTGACCGATATTCTTCGTACCGACCATAAGCTGAAAGCTACCGACGATGATGATTTCAATATCCGCTCTCAAGAAGAGTTAAGTTCGATGATGAATTCTACTACCGGATTAATGACAACATTGCTGGCTTGCATTGCAGGTATCTCATTGGTTGTCGGTGGTATCGGTATCATGAACATCATGTATGTTTCGGTAACAGAAAGAACTCGCGAGATTGGTCTTCGAATGAGTGTCGGAGCTCGAGGAGTAGATATTCTGAGTCAATTCTTGATAGAAGCCATACTGATTAGTATCACCGGTGGTATTATCGGTGTTATTCTGGGAGTAGGCGCATCTTTTGCAGTCAAGTTCCTAGCCCACTGGCCTATCAGCATCCAGCTTTGGACAGTAGCTCTATCGTTCATTGTCTGCACCATCACTGGTATATTCTTTGGTTGGTATCCGGCAAAGAAAGCAGCCAATTTGGATCCAATCGATGCAATACGCTACGAATAATCAGTGTGCTAAAAATAGAATAGGAATAAAAAGGTATTAGATTAAGGTAAAAGATTGTCAGGATTTAATGAATAAATAATTATATTTGCAGTGAAACAGAAATTGAACATATTGATGAGAAGGTCGTTTATGATACACGTCATTTGTTGGGGGATAATACTTTTATTCCCCCTCTGCTTCATTGAGCATACCGGCAACATCGCTCAGGACTTAGGACATTATATGAGGATGTTCGGAGTGCAGCTCACTTATATCCTACCTTTCTATATCAATTATTTTCTTTTCATTCCGCGCTATTTGTTCAATGATAAACTGAAGTCATTCTATACAATCAATACGCTCACGGTAATCTTTTCGTTTGCCTTGATGTTGCTTTGGCAGTATGCTTGTCTCTTCTTGTTCCCCGAAATCAATCATGGTCATTGGGATGGACATCATCCACCAAAATGGCCGATGTATTTTCAATATATTATATCATCTATCTTGTTCATCGGACTGAGTGTGGCTCTTCGTATGGGTCAGCGTTGGGCAAAGTCTGACGAAGCACGCCGTGAAGCCGAAAAGAGTAGGGCTGAGGCCGAATTGAAGAATCTTCGCAACCAGCTCAATCCGCACTTCTTGCTCAATACCCTCAATAATATCTACGCTTTGATAGCTTTCGATACTACAAAAGCTCAGCAAGTGGTAGAAGAATTGAGTCGTCTGCTTCGCCATGTACTCTATGAGAATCAGCAGAACTTTGTTCCTCTTCATAAAGAAGTAGAGTTTATGGGCAATTATATCGAACTGATGCGCATCAGAGTGACAGACAGTGTGTCGATCAATACCGATTTCGACATTACTTCCAATGATACCACTCCTATTGCGCCGCTCATTTTCATTTCGCTCATCGAGAACGCTTTCAAACACGGTATTTCTCCGTCCGAACCTAGTTATATCAATATTAAGATGTCTGAAGTTGGAGGAGATATTACTTGCGAGATTCGTAACAGCAACTTCCCCAAGAGCCATAACGACAAGAGCGGTTCGGGTATCGGACTCGAGCAAGTAGGAAAACGGCTGGAACTGATGTACCCCAACCATTATTCGTGGGAAAAAGGAGTATCGGATGACGGCAAAGAATATTATTCTAAAATAGTAATATACCATGATACTGAGTTGCGCAATAGTTGATGACGAGCCTCTTGCACTTGGCT
The DNA here is from genome assembly GCA_036846645.1 of Bacteroidaceae bacterium. Lineage (GTDB taxonomy): Bacteria > Bacteroidota > Bacteroidia > Bacteroidales > Bacteroidaceae > JAAYUD01. Next base: position 5,182 of record DAIUBN010000124.1, read on the forward strand.
TGCTACAAAGTTATGTAGAGAAGACGCCTTTCCTTAAGTTGATAGGTAAGTATTCTAATGCTATTCAGGCAATGAAAGAGTTGCCCGATAGTGACGTAGATTTATTATTCCTTGATATTCAGATGCCCGAATTGAATGGCCTCGAGTTTTCAAAAATGCTTCAGCCACATACTAAGGTCGTTTTTACTACAGCATTCGGCCAGTATGCACTCGACGGATACAGAGTCAATGCACTCGACTATTTGTTGAAACCTATCTCATACGTCGATTTTCTGGAGGCGGCCAACAAAGCTTTGCAATGGTTTGAAATGTCGCAGCCCAAAGCAGCGAACGAAGAACATGAGATTCAGAGTATCTTTGTGAAGAGCGAATACAAACTCATTCAGATAGAACTGGCCAAGATACTTTATATAGAAGGATTGAAAGACTACGTGAAGATTTACATAGAAGATACTCCACGTCCTATCCTCTCTTTAATGAATATGAAAGCGATGGAACAGTTGCTCCCTGCCTCACGTTTCATTAGAGTGCACCGTTCTTATATCGTTCAGAAAAATAAGATCAAAATAATCGACCATGGCCGAATAGTATTCGATAAGACCTATATACCTATTAGCGACAGTTACAAAGAAAATTTCCAAAACTTCTTAGATCAAAGAAGCTGATTTTATTGAAAAGTGTATATTTTGCTTGTGTTTTTATATTGAAAAGTGTATATTTGAGGCGTATTTTCATATTGAAAAGTGTAAATCGCTATGTTGTATAGAAAGATAAGTAAGTATATAGAAGACCATTTAAAATCTGGTTCAGACAAGATTCTTGTTCTTGAAGGCGCTAGACAGGTAGGCAAATCGTTTATCATCAGAGAAGTAGGCAAACGTCTCTTTAAGAACTTTGTGGAAGTCAATTTTGTAGAAGACGCCGAAGGGGCACAACTTTTTAAGAATATTCGTACTACAGAAGAATTTTACTTGTCTTTGAGTATGATAGCAGGAAATAAGTTGGATAGGGAAGATAATACACTCATATTTCTTGATGAAATACAACATTATCCACAATACCTTACGATGCTTAAATTCTTCAGGGAAGAACATCGCTATCGATTTATCACAAGCGGAAGTCTGCTGGGTATCACTTTACGTTCGGCAACATCTATTCCAATAGGTAGCATTATTCGCAAAGAGATGTATCAACTTGATTTTGAAGAATTCCTTTTAGCCAATGGCTTTGGGCAAGATGCGGTTGAAGTAATGAGGAAGAAGTTCAAAAATCGAGAGAGCCTTGCAGAAGAATTACATCAACGCATGATGGATTTATTTCGTCGTTATCTTCTCGTTGGGGGAATGCCCGATGCGGTGAATGAATATCTTTCTTCTCATAATATAGTAAAGGTTAGGGAGATGCAAGAATCTATTCGGATATTGTATGGTGATGATGCCTCGAAATACGAACAAGACAATGGCCGGCATCTTCTGATCCGCCGTATATATGATATGATACCTTCTCAGTTGGAAAACAAGAAAAAGCGTATTGTTGCCAATGATATCAGAGGGCAGAAGGGCGACCGTTTTAGTCGTTATGATGAGGAGTTTGAATACCTTGTTTCTTCGGGCATTACAATTGATGCGCATGCCATCTCCAATCCTCATTATCCTTTAAAGGAGTCAGTTCAGAAAAATCTGCTCAAACTATATCTGAATGATGTGGGGATGCTTACCTCTCAATTATTTCATCATAATCTGCGTCCGATACTTGGCGACGAGCGGAGCATCAACCTTGGAGCGGTATATGAAAATGTTGTTGCACAAGAATTGAAAGCACATGGTCATTCACTCTTCTATTATGACAACAGACAGAAAGGAGAGGTAGATTTTCTTATTGACGACTATTCTAATTTAAGCATTCTGCCCATAGAGGTTAAGTCGGGAAAAGACTATACGATACATAGTGCCTTGAACAACTTACTTTCTGTCGACGATTACAATGTCCATTTTGGAATGGTTTTATCGAATAATAGAGAAGTATATAGCAATAACAAAGTTGTTTATATGCCTATTTATTATGTGATGTTTTTCGATTTATCAACCGCTGAAGATGAAAATGCTGTTTTCTTTTAGTGCATTTCGTAAGTCTGTGTTTTATTCCTTTTCTTTCGCTTATTCCATAGATTTGCACTAACTTTGCTTCGACATATAAAAATAGATAGTTATTATGACTGTAATTTATCCTTCACCTATATTTGGTCCTATTCATTCTCGCCGTTTGGGAGTATCACTTGGCATTAATCTGATGCCTGGCGATGGTAAAGTTTGTTCGTTCGACTGCATTTACTGCGAATGCGGTTTCAATGCCGATCATCGTCCAAAGACAGCTCGTCCTACAAGAGAAGAGGTTGCCGAAGCTCTCGAAAACAAGCTCAAAGAGATGACAGCCAATGGTCCGAAACCTGATGTCCTTACTTTTGCCGGCAACGGCGAGCCGACAGCTCATCCGCATTTTCCCGAAATAATGGAAGATACACTTAGACTGCGCGATAAATATTTTCCTAATGCCAAAGTCAGTGTGCTGAGCAATTCTACCTTCATCGACCGTCCTGCAGTGTTTGAGGCATTGATGAAGATTGACAACAATATTCTGAAACTCGACACGGTGAGCGAGAAATATATCGAAACAGTGAACCGCCCTACAGGCAAATACGACCTTGCTTCTATTATCTCTCATCTGAAGAAGTTCGAAGGGCATTGTATCATTCAGACCATGTTTATGAAAGGCAATATTGCTGGAGTAGACGTGAACAATACAACCGATAATTATGTATTGCCTTGGTTGAAAGCAGTGAAAGAGATTGCTCCGAGCATGGTAATGATTTATACTATCGACCGAGAGACTCCCGATCACGACTTGCAGAAAACCACTCATGAAGAACTCGACCGTATTGTTGCCATGATAGAAAAAGAAGGTATTCCGGCTTCGGCTTCTTATTAAATAAGGACTGACTAGTCTGCTCCTACGACTGACGCTTGGTTTTATCTTCAGTCCAATCTGTTGTTATGCAGGTTCTTCATCTTGAGGCGACTAGGGCTTGGCATACTTCAAAGGTATATAATTGCACAGTATCAAGGTGGTAATATTTGCTACGGTGCAACGGCCCAATGAATTGTCAGTACAGGTTGTCTAGCCATTATGAATAATGAAGAATTCTTCTTATCCCTTTGGAACCGTGAGCGTTTTTTATTACTTTTGTAACTGACGATATAATAACAAGTTACTCCGTATCACGATAGAAGTAATGGATGAATTTGACGAATATATAAAGCAAGGCGAAGGCACAAAGTACGAAAAAGGTTGTGCTTGGCGTGCAGCCATTGGTCTGCAACAAGTGGATGGGCTGAAAACATCAGACTATCTGCTCAATACAGCTCGTCAGCATATCGAGGGAGATATAACTATCGAGGAAGCAAAAGCACTCATTGATTCGTACTATAAGAGCAAAGAAAGCAGAAACATTTCGTCGGAAGAACGTATGGAGGAAGCCGATAAAGTGGCTGCTCGTATTACAGAACTGCTCAGTGAACAGACCTTCAACTTTTCTCCTGTCGGGCTTATCTCTATTCATCGAAGATTATTTGAAGGTATCTATAAATCTGCCGGAAAAATAAGAAATTACAATATCACAAAGAATGAATGGGTTCTGAGGGGTAAAACTGTGAACTATGCCGGTCAGTCAGAATTGAGCGATACACTTGATTATGAACTGCGTGCTGAGAAAACATTCAGTTATGAAGGACTCTCTACCGCAGAATCTATCAGCCATTTGGCTCATTTCATATCCTATCTATGGCAAATACACCCATTTGGAGAAGGCAACACTCGAACTACAGCCGTATTCAGTATCAAATATCTCAGGACATTGGGATTTCCAGTAGATAACGAAGCATTTGCCAATCATTCATGGTATTTCAGAAATTCTTTGGTGAGAGCAAATTTCAATGATCTATCAAAAGGTATTCATGAAACTACAGAATATTTGGAAAGATTCCTTTATAATCTTTTACTTGGAGAAAAATATGAATTGAGAAATAGAGATATGTTGGTGTCAGAACAAGCCAATACCGTTCAAAGTGCCATATCACCAATTTCAAAGAGCCAAATTGGCACTTTGGATTGCACTTTGGAGGAAATGTCAGTACTTCAGCAATTGATTTCCAATCCGCATATTACTCAGAAAGAGGTGGCTGTATTGATAGGCAAATCGGAGAGAACTGTAAAAAGAATCACTATATCACTTGCCGATAAAGGGCTCATTGAACGCAAAAGTGGTAAACGAAACGGATATTGGGAAATCCATGTAGAGCATTAAAA
>DAIUBN010000125.1:0-9321 GCA_036846645.1 Bacteroidaceae bacterium
ACGAAGATACTCAAGAAGCAATGCATCGCATTCAACAAAGATTATTATAAAATAGAAAATAAAATTAGGTATTAGTACAAATTAAAATTAATCATTATGTCAACAAAGCTAAGATTCAGAGTAGTCGAGACAGCTTTCAAGAAAAAAGCTGTTGAGGTTGTTCCTCCGCAAGAGAGACCTTCAGAGTATTTTGGAAAATATGTCTTCAACAAAGAGAAGATGTTCAAGTATCTATCAAGTAAAGTTTACAACAAACTGATTGATGTGATAGATAATGGTGCAACCCTCGACAGAAGCATAGCCGACGAAGTAGCTGCCGGTATGAAGAAATGGGCTATCGAAATGGGCTGTACACACTACACTCACTGGTTTGCTCCTCTGACAGAAGGAACTGCCGAAAAGCACGACGCATTTGTTGAACATGACGGTAAAGGTGGAATGATGGAAGAGTTTTCAGGAAAACTACTCGTACAGCAAGAACCCGATGCATCAAGTTTCCCTAATGGTGGTATCCGCAACACATTCGAAGCTCGTGGATATTCGGCATGGGATCCTTCTTCACCAGCATTTATTGAAGACGATGTGCTTTGCATTCCAACTATCTTCATTGCCTATACCGGCGAATCTTTGGACTACAAAGCTCCTTTGTTGAAGTCTCTTCGTGCTGTCGACAAGGCTGCAACTGCTGTATGTCATTATTTCAATCCCGATGTCAAGAAAGTGTATGCTTATCTTGGTTGGGAACAAGAGTATTTCTTGGTAGATGAAGGCCTTTATGCTGCTCGTCCCGATTTATTGCTCACAGGCCGTACATTGATGGGACACGACAGTGCTAAGAATCAACAGCTCGAAGATCACTATTTCGGCGCCATTCCAACACGTGTTGCAGCGTTCATGAAAGAACTTGAAATCGAAGCATTAAAACTTGGTATACCGTGCAAGACAAGCCACAATGAGGTTGCACCTAACCAGTTTGAATTAGCTCCGATTTACGAAGAATGCAACCTTGCCAACGACCATAATCTGTTGATAATGGCACTAATGAGAAAAATTGCTCGTCGTCACGGATTTCGTGTACTGCTTCACGAGAAACCTTTCAAAGGTATCAATGGCTCGGGAAAGCACAATAACTGGTCACTAGGTACAGATACAGGAATCGGTTTGATGAGCCCAGGTAAAACTCCAGAAGAGAACCTGCGTTTTGTTACATTCATTGTCAATTCGTTGATGGCAGTTTATCATCATAATGGATTGCTCAAAGCATCTATCTCGAGTGCTACGAATGCCCATCGTTTGGGAGCCAACGAAGCACCTCCAGCAATCATTTCTTCTTTCTTGGGCAAACAAGTAACCAATTTGCTCGACCACATAGAAAGTAGTACAAAAGACGATATGCTAGTCATTAGTGGCAAGCAGGGCATGAAACTCGATATTCCTCAGATTCCTGAACTTCGTATCGATAATACCGACCGCAACCGTACTTCACCATTCGCTTTTACGGGCAACCGTTTCGAATTCCGTGCCGTTGGTTCAGAAGCCAACTGCGCTAGTGCAATGCTAGCACTCAATGCTGCTGTTGCCGATCAGCTCAATACTTTCAAAACAGAAGTAGATGCACTGATAGAGAAAGGCGAACCACAGATGTCTGCTATACTCGATGTACTTCGCAAATATATTAAGGAGTGCAAACCAATTCGTTTTGATGGCAACGGCTATTCTGATGAATGGGTAGAAGAGGCTGCAAAACGTGGACTGGATTGCGAGAAGAGTGTTCCAATTATCTTCGACAATTATCTGAAGCCCGAAACAATTTCTATGTTCGAACGTACTGGCGTAATGAACGAAAAAGAATTGAGAGCCCGCAACGAAGTGAAATGGGAGACCTATACAAAGAAGGTACAGATTGAAGCACGTGTCTTGGGCGACCTGGCCATGAATCATATCATTCCTGTTGCTACACAATATCAGACAGACTTGGTTGATAACGTCTACAAGATGAAATCGATCTATCCTGATGATATTGCCGACAAATTGTCGAAACAAAACAAAGAGCTGATAGAAGAGATTGCCAACCGCACCTTGTTCATTAAAGAACACGTTGACGAGATGGTAGAAGCTCGTAAGCAAGCCAATAAGATAGAAGATGAACGTGAAAAAGCAATTGCATACCACGACACTATCTTCCCTAAATTGGATGAGATACGTTATCAGATTGATAAGCTAGAACTGATTGTCGACGATGGTCTATGGCCATTGCCTAAATACAGAGAACTATTATTTATTAGATAATTTAAAAAGATAAAATAATAGATTAACGTAAAAGTTATCTATTTATTTTTGTTGGTTGTTTTAAGTTGTAGAAGGGGGGTGCCGCGAGGTAGTCCTCTTCTTTCTTTTAGGAGAAAATAAATTTAGTTAATTTTTTATTGTTTGTTTCAGTCAAATAGTTTACTTTTGTGATTTAAGTTACAGAAATATAAATTGAACATGAAATAAAATAGAGACGAAGAAGAAATGAAAGAGTTTTCAGACGAAACATATTTGCTTGAAGAAGTTAAGCGAGGTAGTCATAAAGCTTTTGAATATCTGTTCAGAGCATACCAACCCCGTCTTTATAGCTATGCAATTCGTTTTGTAGAAGACTCTGATATGGCACATGATATAGTACAAGAATGCTATCTTCACCTTTGGGAAAAACGCATGCTTCTCGAACAGGTCTCGCTCACTTCTCTTCTTTTCACAATGGTACGCAACGGCTGTCTCAATTATCTCAAACACCAATCTATCGTCGAAAACTATAAGATAGAATATCTTGCCAAGATAGACGGCGAAGAACGTTTATATCAAGCTGATTTCACCATGAGCAGCGAATATCAACTGCTATACAATGAACTACAAGAACAAATTCAACACGTTATTGATAATCTCCCCGAACGCTCTAAAGAGATTTTCTTACTAAGCCGATTCCAAGGTCTGAAAAACAGAGAAATAGCCGAGCAACTTCATATATCCACCACCGCTGTAGAAAAGCATCTGTCGAAAGCGCTCAAAAGTTTCGCCGACTATTTCAAGAAAGAATACCCTGCAGAATTATGTATCATCATTCTGTATTTCCTTACCGTATCTAAATAAACAATCAATAATTGTCTGTCATCTTTTGAAAAATAACTTTTTTGTTTTCTCTAGAAGAAAACTTCGTCGCTTCATGAATAAAAAGTAGAATGATAAAGATAAGAAATAAACATCAAGCTTGCATTTATTAAAATAAAGCTTGTATTTATTAAAACAAAGGCTTTATTTATTAAAATACAAGCTTAATTCTTAGAAGTATTCATAATACAATAAACTTTACTATAAATTGAAGAAGAAAATATATACTTAATCAATAGTTTAGATTGACGATGAAAGATAGTAATTATAGGAAAAAATAAAGTTTTCTCAATTATTTTCAAAAAAAACATCATAAAAGGGTTGGGTAAAAGTTGGGCGAATTGTTATATCTATATAAACCCAATAATATGGATATTGAACAAAACATCAAATCGTTAGCCTTTATGTACTTCAGCGGAGAGATTTCTCGCGCTGACGAAACACGATTATTCAACTACGTGAAACAAGATAAAGCCAACAAAATCTTGTTCAGGCAGTGGGAGAAAGAATGGATAGATACCGAAGCAGATAACTTCTCTAATCAAGAATGGAAGTCACTCGAACGTCGTATCCTAGCTATCGAAGCTGTTCATCAACATAATTTTGCAAAAAGGAATAACAGATGGATATGGCAAGTTGCCGTTGCTGCTGTACTACTTATTATAATAGGTGGTAGTGCTGTGAAATATTTCCTTGATGCCAATAAATTTGAACCACATTACTTTACTACAGAAGCCCCGAAAGGAGAAAGAAGTAAACTTGTGCTGCCCGATGGAACAAAAGTATTGCTCAATGCCGGATCTAAATTGAATTATTCTAATGAGTTCAATAATTCCAATCGAAAAGTAGAACTGATAGGTGAAGGATACTTCGAAGTGACAAAGAAAGACGGAAACGACTTTACGGTTCATACTCGTGGCTATGATGTAGTGGTGAAAGGTACTAAATTCGATGTTGCTGCCTATCCAAGTGATTCTGTTGTAACAACCACTCTGATGGAAGGAAAAGTTGAACTTAACTACAACAATAAAATTATTGCAATGAGTCCGGGTGAGACCATGTCTCTCAATGTAAATAACGGCAACATACGAAAGTTATCACATCAGCCTCAAACAAATGCTTGGGTTGACAACCGAATAGAATATGGTGATATAACACTCAGGCAACTGGCATCCATCCTATCTATTCAGTATAATGTGAATATTCATATCGATAACAAGAAACTGGAAAGGAAGTCTTTCAGCATCTCACTCAGAAATCATGAAAGCATATTTGAAATAATGAGTGTCATAAGCGAACTTACCGGAGCCAAAGTAAGTTATAAGAGTAAAGAGATCTATCTCGATTAGAAATTGCAATACCAGAAATAAACACCTTGAAAAGTTTATAACATATTATATAGAAGTAATATCCCAAAAATAACAAATCAATTTTTTAATTAATCAAATCAGTAGAATTTATGAGAAAAAGAAACGCCTTAATTCGGCTGTTTTTCGTAGCTATCCTATGTTTGTTTGCCACAAGTTTTGTGGATGCTCAAACTGTAACGAAAAACTTTAAGAACGAATCTCTGAAGTCTGTTCTGAAAGAGGTAGAACAGCAAACAGGTCTGTCTGTAATTTATGAAACAGACGAAGTGAGCGAGAACAAAAGCATCACAGCTTCGTTCAAGAATACTCCAGTTTCGGAGGTAATGTCCAAAATTCTCAGCGGTGGTCTTGCTTACCGCATGCAGAATAAAATGATTGTTATCTACAAGAAAAATGCTCCTACACAACAAGAGGGACGCAAGTCTGCCAAGAAGGTTAGTGGTACTGTCCACGACGATAAAGGCGACGCTGTAATCGGTGCTAGTATTGTAGTAAAAGGTGCAAGTGGCGTTGGCGCTATCAGTGACGTGAACGGTCAATTCACATTGAATATGCCTGCCGGTACTTCTACTTTAGCTATATCTTATATGGGATACAAGACCGAAGAAGTCTATGTAGGTAATAAATCTAATCTAAACATCCAACTCAGCGAAAACACAAACGAACTTCAAGAAGTTGTCGTTGTAGGTTATGGTGTACAGAAGAGAGAAAGTTTGACAGGTTCATTGCAGAACTTGAAAGAGAGCAAACTGAAAGATGTAACATCTCCAACAGTAGAGAATATGCTTACTGGCAAAGCTCCTGGCGTATATGTTGCTCCTGGTAGTGGTCAGCCTGGTACAAACGGTGCCATTATCATTCGTGGTAAGTCTACCGTCAACGGTAGTACAAGTCCATTGTGGGTTATCGACGGTGTAATTGTTGGTTCTTCAGCAGGTGATTTGAACCCTAATGATATTGATAATATCACCATTCTGAAAGATGCTGCTTCTACAGCTATCTATGGTTCGGAAGGTGCCAATGGTGTTATTGTTGTTACAACAAAGAGTGCCAAAGTAGAAAAAATGAAACTTAATATTTCTGTTCGCTATGGTCTCACCAACTTGACAAAAGGTAATCTGCACGTGATGAACGGTGCCGAACTTTATGACTATTATAAATCATTCGCTAATGTGGAGCAAATCAGTTTCCCTCGTTGGAACGAGGACTTGCGCAACAGCAATTTCGACTGGTGGAAAGTTGCAACTCATACCGGTATTGCTCAAGATTATAACGTAAACCTCAGTGGTGGTAACGAAACAATTAAGTCATTCCTTTCTTTAGGCTACTACAAAGAAAATGGTGCAGTGAAAGGTTACGACTACAAGCGTTACAATTTCCGTATGAAGACAGATTACAAGCCTTTCAGCTTCCTTACTCTTAGACCTTCTATTTCGGGATCTCGCAACGATATCGATGATCGTCAATATTCTGTAGATGCAATGTATTCAAATCTACCTTGGGATAGTCCATACGATGCAAATGGCAGCTTGGTAGGCAACTACTCTGATCAATGGGTCAACAGTAACAATACTAACTATTTATATGAATTGCAATGGAACCATGGTTCTTCTACATCATACGAGTTCAATGGTAACTTCGATTTTGATATCCGCTTCACAGATTGGTTGATGTTCCGTTCGGTCAACAACTATCGTTGGATGGGTTATGAATCAAACTATTATACCGATCCTCGTACATCAGGAGCTGAAGATATAGGTCGAGTAGAAGAAAGTACATACAATCTTCGTCGTCGCTATACCAACCAAATGTTACAATTCAACAAAATGTTTGGCAAACACTCTGTAAGTGCTATCTTGGCATACGAGTTCAACGACTATCACTATAAGAATGTAGATGCAAAAGGTACAGGTATCGTTCCTGGATTTGAAGTTCTCGATGTAACCACAACGCCAGAAGCTGTTGGTGGTGGTATCTCGGAATGGGCAAAACAGTCTTACTTCTTCAGAGGCAACTACGACTATGACGGACGCTATCTTGCAGAAGTTTCTCTTCGTCGTGATGGAGCATCCAACTTTGGTGATAACGCCAAGTATGGTAACTTCTTCTCTGTAAGTGCAGGTTGGGTAGTCAACAAAGAATCTTGGTTCCCCTTCAAAAAGCAGTTTGATATCTTAAAACTTAGAGCATCTTATGGTTCGGTTGGTAATCGTCCATCTTCTCTATATCCTCAATTTAGTCTTTATTCTGTATCAAAATCTGCCAGCTACAATAAGAATCCTGGCGCTTTGATGTCACAGATTGGTAATAAAGATATGACTTGGGAAAAGACTTTCACCACTGGTATCGGTCTTGATTTAGGAATGTTCGATCGTATTCGTTTGACATTCGACTATTACAACAAGAACACTAGCAACTTGCTTTATGCAGTTCCTGTTTCAGGTTTGACCGGTGTTACAAGTATTTGGAAGAATGTAGGTCGTCTCAACAATAGAGGTATAGAGTTGACATTGGGCGCAGATATCATCAAGACAAAAGACTGGTTGTGGAGTTTAGATATCAATCTTGGTCACAACAAGAATGAAGTAAAAGAATTATATAGCGGTAAAGCACAAATTATTGTAGGTGACGGTATCGGTATTGCAGGTTCTGCTAGCCGTTTATTGAAACCAGGTTTGGACAGTGACTCATGGTATATTAGAGAATGGGCAGGCGTTAATCCTGACGATGGTTCACCACAGTGGTTCAAGACAGTTAAAAATGCAGACGGAACAACAAGTCGTGAAAAGACATCGAAATATGCAGAGGCAGACGAAGTGGTATGTGGAGCATATACTCCTGACATCTTTGGTGGTATCTCTACAAACTTAAGTTATAAGAACTTCACACTTTCTGCAGTATTCGGATATTCTGTAGGCGGTAAGATTTACAACTATACTCGTGCTGAATACGACTCTGATGGTGCTTACACAGACCGTAACCAAATGAGACTTCAAAGTAATTGGTCTCGTTGGGAGAAAAAAGGTGATGATGCAACCCATCCGAAAGCAAGTTACAATAACAAGTCCAACTCTAATAAAGCTTCTTCAAGATATTTAGAGAATGGTGATTACTTCAAACTTAGAACATTGACTTTGAGTTACAACTTGAAGTTGCCGAAATTCTATATTCAAAATATGAATTTGTTCGTAACCGGTGAAAATCTATTCTGCATTACCAAATACTCTGGTGTAGATCCTGAACTTCCTTCATACGGTGGTAAAGTTGTTGGTGTGACCAGTACTGTATATCCTACAGCACGTAAGATTGTTTTCGGTTGTAATTTAACATTTTAATAAAGAAAGCAAACATGAAAAAGATAAAATCATTATTACTGATATTAGGTGTAGCCGCTACCTTCTCTGCTTGTGATATAGAACGGCTCCCACAAGGATCTATGACGGCAGATAAAATTACCGAAGATCCTAATTCATCCCTCAATTCATTGATAAACGGATGTTATGGTGAAATGAAAGCATGGTCGGATGTAATGCATCGTTGCGGTGAGTACGCCGGCGATAATATTATGATTCGTGGTACATCTACCGACTCGTTCTATGAATTCATTTCTTACTCTCGTACTCCTAACAACGGTCGTCTTCAGACATTCTGGGATAATAGTTATAAAGTCATTGCACAGAGTTCGAATATACTGAAAATGGTGAAAGAGGGTCAAAGCCCAGAGATGGACAATCAGCTTGGTACTTGCTACTTCCTCCGTGGAATGCTCTATTTCTATCTTTGCCGTGCTTATGGTCGTCCTTATTATCAAAGTCCTGAGAGCAATCTTGGTGTACCTATTGTCAATGGTACTCCAGACAATGTAATGAGCGATGATTTGCACTTGCCAGATAGAGCAACTGTGAAACAAACCTATCAGCAAGCCATTACAGACTTGAAGAGAGCAGAGAAAATGATGACTATTAATAATGGTGCATCGTACGCTTCTAAAGAAGCTGCCCAAGCATTATTGTCGAGAGTTTATCTCTATATGAGTGGAACATACGCAACTCCTAATACTCAGTATGCCGACTCTGCAATCTATTATGCTACTCAAGTTATCAACTCTGGTACATACGAATTGCTCGACCGTGAGACCTTTATGAAGTACAATACTATTTCTCCTGATGACAACAAAGAATCTATCTTTGTAGTAAGACGTGTGGCTTCAGAATATTCAGGCTACGATCATTACTATGGCATCGGCGGTATGTATTCCAATATCGGCGGTATGGGTTGGGGCGAAATGTACTCAAGTGGAAAATATCTTTCATTACTTGATGAAACAGGCCGCAACGATTGGAGAAAATCTTCTAAAAGAATGGTTGATGCCCGTGCAGCATTTATCGAACCTCAATATGTAGATGGTGGTGCAGAAGTATTCCGCTTTATTAAGAATGTATACAATGCTGCTGGCACACAAACCGGTTACAATTACGTTCAAGCTCCAACTACTCATTCGGGTTCTACAATAACTTGTAAAGAAGGAGCAAATACATTTACTTTAACCCCGGTTGACGAAACACAACAAATATACACTATTAATTATACAGATGGTAAAACTTATAAAGGTGTTATCGATAATCAAATGAGACTGAATCGTGTATATCCAATGTTCTACATCGTTAAGTGTTCGAGAGAAGGAGAGGAGTCACAGCTTCATTCACCCGTTATCAGCCGTTTGGGCGAAATTTATCTAAATCGTGCTGAAGCATACGCTAAGAAAGGTATGTATACCGAAGCATTGGCCGACTTGAATAAG
>DAIUBN010000126.1:0-9093 GCA_036846645.1 Bacteroidaceae bacterium
CCCAGTTCGAATTCTACTTTGGTACGGACATCGAGTACTAATGTCGACTTGTCTTCGGGATTGATCGAACGCCAATGGGTATTGGCAACCTTGCCTTCGAGTATATTCTCGGCCACAAAACCTGCCATATTCACGGGGTCTTTGGCCGAAGAATAAGGAGGTGCGTAAGCCTGTTCAAGTTCGGCAAGGTCGTACACTGTTCCCTTGCGCTGAATGATCTGTGCAAGCATTTCTATACGTTTATCCACACCATCGTAGCCCACAATCTGAGCACCGAGCACTACACCGTTTTCGTGAGAAAAGAGAAGTTTGATATTCATCGGTATGGCTCCAGGATAATATCCGGCGTGCGAAGCAGGATGTGTATAAGAAGAACAATACGAGATGTTCTCGCGCTTCAACAGCTTGGCATTGGCACCGGCAGCAGCTACAGTAAGATCGAACACCTTGGCTATAGAAGTACCGATACTGCCTTTATATTCTTCTTTATTGCCCAGCACAATATTGTCTGCCACAATGCGGCCTTGCTTATTGGCAGGACCGGCAAGCGGAATAAGGGCAGGTCGTCCCGTTACGCCGTGAACCACCTCGGTAGCATCGCCAAGAGCATAGATATCGGGATTGGAAGTCTGCATATATTTGTTGACAGCAATGCCACGGCTCGGACCAATGGTCAAGCCAGCGTCGGCTGCCAGTTTGGTCTCAGGACGAACACCGATACTGAGCAGTACCATATCTACAGGCAGACGATTGCCGCTTTTGAGGCATACTGCCACTCTTTCGCCCTCAGTCTCGAAACGATCTACACCATCGCTCAGCATGAGATGAACGCCCTTACAAGCCAATTCTTCGTGAACCAACTGAGCCATCGAGAAGTCGAGCGGCGCCATCACTTGGTTCGCCATCTCCACAACCGACACTTCAACACCGGCTGCATGCAGATTCTCTGCCATTTCCAGTCCGATGAAACCACCGCCAACGACTACAGCATTCTTGGGATGATTATCAGTGATATATTGTTTGATAGCGTCAGTATCGGCCACATTGCGCAAAGTAAATATCAGCGGATGATGAATACCTTCGATGTTGGGTCGCAAGGGTTCGGCACCGGGTGAGAGCACCAGCTTGTCGTATGTCTCACTATAAGTCTCGCCGTTGAGCAAGTTTTTCACGTCTACCGATTTCGAATCGGGATGCACCGCACTTACTTCCTGCTCTGTTCTGATATCAATACGAAAGCGATCGGTAAAGCCTTTCACCGTCTGTACAAAGAGTTTCTGACGTTCTTTAATGGCGTCACCAATATAATAAGGCAGACCGCAATTGGCATAAGATACATACTTTCCACGTTCGAATAGAATGATCTCGGCTTTCTCATCGAGTCGACGAAGCCGCGCTGCTACGGTAGCACCACCTGCTACCCCACCTACTACTAGATACTTCATGATATTTTATTTTTAATATTAATATTGTCTACTAGGAAATATTTGAAAACAGAAAATATTGCTATTTTCCAAAACAGTTGTCGAGCATTGAATGAAGTTCGGGAATATGCAACGGAATCTTTTGCATCTCAGTCACCTTTCGCCATCCGCTCGTAGTGAGAGAGAAAAGCATCTGCCGCTTGTCTTCGCTACTAATGCTACGTTCTATGAATCCCATCTTCTCTACAGAGTTGATTATCTTCGACACACGCGATGCTGAAAGGCCGATATACTCACACAGAGCTCCTGCCGACTTGGCATCTCCCTCGTGAAGACAACACATCAACATGGCTTCGTTGATTGTCATATCATGCGAAGCCTGAAATTCTTTTTCGAACTGATAGAGCACTTTATATACATCTTTCAATGCACAGATTGATTCCATAATTATCTTCTTTACTGTTTATTCGCTACAAAGGTAAATAATATTTTCTAATGGACAATATTATTTAGTAGAAAATATAATAAAAATATGCGTTCGATATAAGAAAACAAGTTTGTCACTTCTTGTTTCAAACTTTCGCACTCCTAGAAGAGAAAACATAATGATAAAGACTACTTCTAAGAATAAAGCCTTAGTTTTAATAAATTAAGCTTGTATTTTATAAAATAAAGCTTGTATTTTAATAAATTAAAGCTTAATTCTTAGAATTGTTCTTGAAGTATCAAAGTTTTCTTCTTTATCAATCAAAGTTTATTTCATTTTATGTTAGAATTGTAATAGAGAAGCTACGTATTTTGATTTGCCGATTGATGTCAGATACATCAATTCTTATGTCATATAGGCCATTTAGTGAGCGATAATTTGAATTTCGTTACTCAATTATTTTGTATTGCGGTTGGCTTAACGTATCTTTGCATCCCAAGAAAAATAACCTAATAATGGCTGTAAGAAAGAAAACATGTGTCGTGATTGGTAGCGGACTCGCCGGTCTGTATACTGCTTTAATGCTCTCGAAACATTCTAAAGTGCTACTGCTCACGAAGGAAGATATAGATGAAAGTAATTCCTTTCATGCTCAAGGTGGTATAGCTGCTGTCACAGAAGATGATGATAGTCCGCTAGAGCACTTTGACGATACTGTTGAAGCAGGAAGAGGACTTTGCGAAGACGAAGCTGTAAAAGTGCTCACCGAAGAAGCTCCTGCCCGCATTCAAGAAGTAATAGATTGGGGAATGAAGTTCGATACAAAGAACGGTCATTTAGAACTTGGTCTTGAAGGTGGTCATCATCATCATCGTATACTCCATGCCGGAGGCGATGCTACAGGAAAGAACATCACACTCTTCATGATTCAGCAAGTGCTGAAACATCCTGATATTCAGATTTTATCGAACGAAGAAGCGCTCAAACTGCTTGTCGATAAAGAAGGTTGCAAAGGCGTGGTGTGCTACAATCACAAACATCACAATCCCGACTTCATATACGGCGACGAAATAATTCTTGCTACAGGTGGCGTAGGTGCACTATTCTCTCGCACCACCAATCCGCCTACTGCAACAGGAAGCGGCATTGCAATGGCTTACGAGGCTGGTGCCGAAATTCGCGATATGGAGTTTATTCAGTTCCACCCTACTGCCCTATATATTAAAGGTAAAGAAGCACATCTGATAAGCGAAGCTGTTCGTGGCGAAGGTGCACGACTATACAATATAAACGAAGAGCGTTTCATGTATGGCAAATATCCGTTGGCCGAACTGGAACCGCGTGATGTTGTTGCCCGTCAGATATTCTTGGAGATGAGAAAGACAAAGTCGCCTTTCGTTTATCTCACGCTCGATCATCTCGATCCTGAAGTCATCAAACATCGATTCCCCAATATCTTTAAATATTGTGCCGATAACGGACTGGATATGACACAGCGCATTCCGGTTGCTCCCGCTGCACACTACACGGTGGGTGGCATCACAACAGATTTGAACGGTCATACCACAATTCCACATCTCTATGCAGTAGGCGAAGTGGCATCTACAGGTTTGATGGGTGCCAATAGGCTGGCTTCTAATTCGCTCATTGAATGTTTGGTATTCGGCAAACGGGTGGCAGACGATATTCTGAGAAATAATGAACTGCGCAACGAGTACGCCTATCAAAACTTCGAATTAGACAAAGAGGTAGAGAGCAATGATTTCGACCTAGGGAGCTTGCTGATGGAAAATGCGGGTATCATACGCTGCGAAGAAGAGCTGAAAGATGCTCTAAATGCTATCAAAAGCCAGTTGAAACGCTATGAAGCCGATGATCTCGGACTAGAATCGTGGCGCACGAAACATAAGCTGATTGCTGCCCGAATAGTTGTGGCTTCGGCTCTGCAACGTAAAGAAAGCCGTGGCGGACACTACCGCTCCGACTATCCTGAACAGCTCGAAGAATGGCAGCATCATACAATAATGAAAAAAGAAAAGTAAAACGAGAATTGACAGATATACATTAATATATATATCGCTTTAAAGAAATATGATATGGAAACGGAACAACTGATAGCAGCCATAAACCAACTCAGAAAAGAGAAAGATGCACTGATTCTAGCTCATTACTACACAACGAGCGACATTCAAGATATTGCCGATTATGTAGGCGATAGTTTGGCTTTGGCACGCAAAGCAGCCGAAACAAAAGCAAAGATTATCGTGATGTGCGGTGTACATTTTATGGGCGAAACAGCAAAAATACTTTGCTACGACCGCAAAGTTCTAGTACCTGATATGAATGCAGGTTGCTCGCTTGCAGATAGTTGTCCCGCTGCCGACTTCAAAGCTTTTGTAGAAGCTCATCCCGACTATAAAGTGCTGTCGTACGTCAACACTACCGCGGCTGTGAAGGCTGTAACAGATATTGTCGTCACTTCGGGCAATGCTGTTCAGATAGTAGAAAGTTTCCCGAAAGACGAAAAAATGATATTTGGTCCCGATAAGAATCTAGGCAATTATATCAACTCTCTGACCGGCCGTAGCATGCTGTTGTGGGATGGTGCTTGCCATGTCCACGCTCAATTCTCGATAGAGGGCATCATCAAACTGAAACAAGAACATCCCGGTGCTCTTGTATTGGTTCATCCCGAATGTAAAGCGCCCGTTATCGCACTTGGAGATATCGTAGGGTCGACAGCCAAACTCATTAAAGAAGCCGAAAAAAGCAGTGCCAAAGAGTTTATCGTAGCTACCGAATGGGGCATTCTTCACGAACTCACCAAACGCTGTCCAGGCAAAACGTTCATTCCTGCCCCACCCGATGATAACAAGACTTGTGGTTGCAACGAATGCAACTTCATGAAACTGAACACCATGGAAAAGATTTATAATTGCCTCAAAAACGAGACTCCCGAAATAACAGTAGATAAAGAAATAGCGGATAAGGCTATTGTACCTATCCGCCGTATGCTTGAGATTTCGAAGAAATTGGGATTATAATCATTTTCAACTTCGGGAGCAAACAAAACTTTCATTTGAATAGAGACTTTATTCGTGGTCGGAGTCTGCTGACTAACTCGTCACCTGTAATTCCCTCCTCTACTTTTGTACTTCTCAAATGATCAATCGATGATACATTATCTTTTTGGGTGATGTATGTCGACATTGGCTCATTAACTTGAGTCTTTTCTTCCTCTTTCTTATCTGGATCGTTCTTTTTCATATCATGATTTTAAGAATATATAGGAGCAATTGCCCCTATACATTTACATTAATACTTTGCCTTGAAACTCATATCAAGTCCTTTCACTGAGTGTGTTAGGGCACCAACAGATATATAATCAACACCTGTTTCGGCATAGTTTCTGATTGTATCGAAAGTGATACCACCAGATGATTCTGTTTCATACTTGCCAGCAATCATATCAACAGCCTTCTTGGTATCGGCTACACTGAAATTGTCGAGCATGATACGGTTTACGCCACCATGAGCAAGTACTCTGCCAAGTTCGTCAAAGTTGCGAACTTCTATTTCTATCTTCAAATCTAGCCCTTTGGCCTTGCAATAGTCATCAGCACGTTGAATGGCATTCTCAATACCACCTGCAAAGTCTACATGATTGTCTTTCAGTAATATCATGTCAAACAGTCCGATACGGTGATTGCATCCGCCGCCAATCTTTACAGCCTCCTTCTCCCAAATACGCATACCGGGAGTGGTCTTACGAGTATCTAGCACTCTTGTCTTTGTTCCTTTGAGACGCTCTACATATTTGGAAGTCATGGTAGCGATACCACTCATGCGCTGCATCACGTTGAGCATCAAACGTTCTGTCTGCAATAACGATTGTACTTTACCGGTCACAATCATCGGCACATCACCTGGTTTAACATGAGTTCCATCTTGCATAAACACTTCTATTTTCAAGGTTGGATCGAAGTGAGCAAAGATCTTCTTCGCAGCTTCTATACCAGCCAGAACACCTTCTTGCTTAATCAGCAACTTCGAAGCACCCATAGCATCGGCAGGAATACAACAAAGAGTAGTGTGATCGCCTTCGCCAATATCTTCGCGAAACGACAAATCTATTAAATCGTCTATTAATCTTTCTATTTCCATAATTCTATCTATTTGATTGTATAGGTCCTATAAACACAATAAAGCATATAAGCCCCATATAAGCAGATTACTAATCTATTAATCCTCCAATAATTTCTTTCACCGACTTGTAGCCATGCTTGTCGAGATAATCATTAATACCATCGACTACCTTCATTGTCACTGCAGGATCTACAAAATTGGCAGTACCAAGTTCTACTGCCGATGCACCAGCAAGCATAAACTCGATGGCATCGGTTGCATTCATAATGCCTCCTATACCCACTACAGGTATCTTGACAGCCTTTGCCACTTGCCATACCATGCGCAATGCAACGGGTTTGACAGCAGGTCCGGACAGTCCACCGGTAATCGTTGAAAGCAACGGCCGACGAGTCTCGGCATCAATGGCCATACCCATCAAAGTATTGATGAGCGACACCGAATCGGCACCTTCAGCCTCAACGGCACGAGCAATCTCAACAATATCAGTCACATTGGGTGATAGCTTCACTATCAATGTCTTATGATAAGCTTTTCGAACAGCAGCGACCACTTCGGCAGCACATTCGGGCTTCGTTCCGAAAGCCATACCTCCTTGCTTTACATTGGGGCAAGAAATATTCAATTCGATAGCAGGAATAGCATCCAAAGAATCGATAATCTCGGCTGTTCGAGCATAATCTTCTACACTCGCACCGGCTACATTCACACAGAAAGTGCCGTCAATTGCCTTCAAACGAGGATAGATATGCTCCACAAAATAATCGACACCTTTATTCTGAAGTCCTACAGCATTGAGCATTCCGGCTGGTGTTTCTGCCATACGAGGATAAGGATTGCCTTCGCGATGCTTCAGAGTCGTACCTTTGACAATGACACAACCGATGCGTGAAAGGTCTACAAAGTCGGCAAACTCTTCGCCATAACCAAAAGTTCCAGAAGCGGTCATCACCGGATTCTTTAGCTCCAGCTGACCTATATGAATACTTAAATCTGCCATTTCAATTGATTTATATTAAACACCGGTCCTTCTTTACATACACACTGATTGCCTTCTTTCGTATCTTCTACACAGCAGAGGCAGGCTCCTAAGCCACATGCCATCTTATTTTCGAGAGATACTTCGCAATCTATATCATTCGCTTTGGCGTAACGAGCCACAGCCATCATCATAGGCTTTGGACCGCAAGTATATATCTTGCCGAACTTCTCCTTATTTAATATGGTATGCTGGGTGACAAAACCCTTCTCGCCCAAACTGCCATCCTCGGTAGATAGACAAACATCGCCATAAGAAGCGAACTGTTTGAGTTCGAAAAGGTCTTCCTTAGAACGAGCTCCCAACAAGAAAGTAGGATGAAATCCCCTTTCTGCGAGTTTCTTGCCAAGAAATAGCATAGGTGCAATACCAGCACCGCCACCAACGAGGAGTAGTTTATCGGCTTTTTTTGCCTCATCGGGCATCGTATAATAATTGCCCAAAGGAAGCATCAAATTAAGTTGATCCCCCTCCTTGAGTTCTCCAAGATGGAAAGTTCCTTTTCCGATAAGATGAACAAGCAACCAAAGCTCATTCTTCTCTTTGTCGACGAAATTAATAGAAATAGGGCGACGCAACATCACTCCAGGGGTATTGTCGATACGAACTTCGACAAACTGTCCTGGCAACATTTCGGGGAGTGGCCTATCGAAAGACAGTTTCAGCAGCACATAATGATCATTGAGATGCAGGTTCTGCGAAACGGTAAAATCTGATAATATTTTTTTCATGAACTACATTATATTAGAAATGAAGCGGTCATTTTCGAATGCAAAGATACAACATAAGTTAGCGATAATTGCCCCTATTCCGTAAAAAAAGTCGTTAAACATGAAAGATAGCGCCGGCACAATATCTTATTTCTGCCCCAATAATTCGTTAATCTTATCGACTAATGAATTGAATTCCTTTGGATTATAAAGTCTGGTGCGAAGAACTATTCTTCCATTTCTATCAATGAGTACATTGCGGGTAATACCAGATTCACGAAGTGCATATTTGACATAAATATTGGCACCAGGATCCAGACCTAGAGGATATGTAATGCCAACTTGTTTACCGAATTTGACTACTGTTTCTAGCGGTTCGTCACGATCGATGCCTATCAATACGAAATCAGTATTACTTTTATGACGCTGCCAGATATCTTTCTCTATAAACGGCATTTCTTTTCGACAAACGCCGCACCAACTAGCTGTGAACTGCAACATCACTAATTTGCCACGCAAATCACTCAGTTTTACAACACGCCCATCGGTCAACTTAACTGTAAAATCGGGAGCAAAATCACCTTCGAACACAATATAACCGTTGGCATCGGCTTTAGGATGACGGGATATATAAGGTAGAAGCTCTTTCTCGAATATCTCTTTAGAAACAATGCGATAATGAGGATTGTAAGCATCACGAAATGCCTGACTATGATCGAAAGCATACTTTCCTTGCTGCAAAAGTTGAGCAATAGCAGCACTGTCTGCACTAAAATTAGGAAGATTAAGATTCATCTTGCTAACTTCAGACTCAATTAACACCCATTTCTTTGCCCAATCGACAACAGGCATTGGCTTAATACCATTCACACTACGAACAAAAGCACTGAAAAAAAGATCGTAAGGGATAACATTATCTTTTATAACACTTAGATTCACCCTATAAAAGTTGTTCTCAATACCTACAGGCTCATAATAACGCCCTATAGTATCGTTTGTTTGAGCCAACTCCGAACGTAAGTATTGACCAGCCTGAACAGTATCAGAAATAATATGTCCGGGTCCATAAACATCTTGAAAACAGCTTTTGTAGATATCTCTGAGCTGTGACATAGGGTGTAACTTCATCTGATTCTCGATTGACGAACGTATCTCAGATGTAGATTGAGCATATAAAATATGAGTTGATAACATAAGTAATATCAATAAGAGACCCTTCTTCATAAAATATTGGTATTAAAGATTATAACAATAATTCAATAGCCTATATTTACTATTGACGAGCAAATATACGACTAAATTCTTATTTTAGAGAACTAATACCTTATTATATATACTCTATACTTT
>DAIUBN010000127.1:0-8911 GCA_036846645.1 Bacteroidaceae bacterium
ATAAGATATGGTCTTCTCATCTGCACGACGATTGGTCACTTCCCAGAACATGCTAGATGGTTTCCAATCTTCATCAATCTTCTCTTTGATGGTCTTGATCCAATAATCTGGAATATTCATGGCCATACGATAGTCGAAACCGTAACCACCTGCGGTGAATTTGGCAGCTAGTCCGGGCATACCCGATACTTCTTCGGCTATAGAGATGGCTTTGGGCTTGAACTCATGCATCATTTTGTTGGCCAATGTCAGATAGCATATTGCATTGTCATCCTGATGTCCATTGTAGTAGTCGGCATAGTTGCAGAATGCCTCACCAAGTCCGTGGCTATAGTATAACATTGATGTGACACCATCGAAACGGAATCCATCGAAGTTGAATATATCGAGCCAGTATTTACAGTTGGACATGAGGAAGTGCATCACTTCGTTCTTACCATAATCGAAGCACAAAGAGTCCCATGCCGGATGTTCATGACGTTCTCCCGGATAGAAGAATTGGTTAGGATCTCCTGCATAGTTGCCTAGACCTTCTACTTCGTTCTTTACTGCATGAGAGTGAACAATATCCATAATGACTGAGATGCCCATACCATGAGCTTCATCAATCAATTGTTTCAGTTCTTCGGGAGTACCGAATCTAGAAGAGGGGGCAAAGAAGCTTGATACATGATATCCGAAGCTTCCATAATATGGATGTTCCTGGATAGCCATTATCTGGATACAGTTGTAACCGTCTTTGGCTATTCTAGGCAGAATGTTTTCGCGAAATTCATTGTAAGTGCCTACTTTCTCAGCATTTTGTGCCATTCCGATGTGGCATTCATATATTAATAGCGGATCGGTATGCGGATTTGTCTTATTTTTAAAGGTATATGGAGTCTCTGGGTGCCACACTTGTGCCGAGAATATTTTTGTATTCTCATCTTGCACTACACGGGTTGCCCATGCCGGTATGCGTTCTCCGCAACCACCATTCCAATGAATCTTCAACTTGTATAAGTCGCCATGGTGCAGTGCAGTTCTTGGAAGTGATAGTTCCCAATTGCCGTTATCAATTTTATTGAGTTGATAATCATCTCTCTCTTCCCAATTATTGAAAGTACCTACGAGATAGATATGAGTAGCGTTTGGTGCCCATTCTCTCAGTGTCCATCCTTTTCCTGTATGATGTAAACCGAAATATAGGTAACCCGAAGCAAATTCCGACAGGCTCTTAGAACCATGGTCGGTGAGTTCCGCTTCTTTTTCTACTGCATGTTGATGACGTCCATTTATGGCATCAGCAAAAGGCTCAAGCCAGCCGTCATTAGTTATCAATGCCAATTTTCTTTCCATATCTATATTATGATTGATTTGTTACTAATCTTGTTACCTTACAGTTGATTGTTGAATTGCTATTCCATATCATCTATCGTTTCATTGATAAAATCGTTGAAACGCTTCATTTGTCTAAATATCTTGTCGAGTTTATCCATTAATTTATCATCGTAGAAGAAGCTTTCGTCAACGGGCATATACACCGAATAGTCTTTGCACTTCAAATAATCTATATATTTAAAATCCTTTGGAAATCCTTTGGGAGCTGTGCGCAAATGCTCCATGCCTATTGTGGGGAAGAACTGCTTGAACTCTTTATCTTCTACTATTGTTCTGTATTCTTCTATATTATCGTAAACACTTTGTCTCAATGCTTTCAGCATTTCAGAAGATACATATATACTACCGCTGCAAAGCATGCAATTGCCCGGTTCCAGATGAATATAATATCCCGAATGTGCCGATTTCTTGCCGTTGCTATTGATATAACCTCCGATATGCCGTTTATATGGTGACTTGTCCGATGAGAATCTTATATCGCGATAGATACGATACATGCAGTCTTTGGGCAGCAGATGCTTTACTGATTCATCGTATTGAGAAATTCGTGCAATTACAGTGGCCAGGAAATCTTCGAAAGCGGCTTTCGCTTCATCCCATTCCGACTTGTTGGCGTTAAACCACTCTCTGTCGTTATGTACTGCTATATCTTTTAAAAAGCGAAATATAATGTCTGCTCTCATCGTTTATCCTTTCCAATATTTTCAGACAAATGTACAACTTATTCTTTAAATAACAACCGATTATTTTGATAAATCGAAGAGGTATGCCACTTTTACGCTCATCACGGTATGTGCGGCTCTTCCGAAATAATCTTGTTTGGTTGTTTTGTAGAAATCTGCCAAGGCGTAGTAATATCTGCCTTCTATTAAGAAGTTGCCTGCTCCGGTTTTGAGTTCAAAGCCCAGGCCGCCGGTAATACCATAATCGAATTTCTTTTGTGCCATTTTTCCATATTGTGTGGTCACGGTGCGCCCCGATATGTTGAAGTCATCGCTGTACTTCTGACTTTCGCTGAGTAGAAAGCCAATTTGTGGACCTAGATTAACAAAAAACTGTAGTCCTCTCGGCTCTTTACCAAATGCCAGATGAGCCAGAAACGGCACTTGCACGTAGTTCATTCTGCGTTGGTAGGTACCGTCAGAATAGTCGGGTTTCTTCTCTTTCCAGCCTAGTTGGGAGTAGTTCACCTCTATTTGTGCTCCGCATATCATCTTGAAGTATTTCTCGGTGATATATCTTCCCACAACACCGAAAGTCATTCCACTCAAGCCACTTTGTTTTATGGTAGGTTGGAAGCTCACGTTGTCATTTACATATCCTCCCGATACACCAACCGAAAAGTTATCGCGTTGCTCTCCAATCTGGGCTTTGGCAGAAGTCACCCCGATAAATAACAATAATATAATATAGGTATATAATCTCTTATTCATATTTACTTTTTTAGTCAAAATCAATTTTCTCTACTATTGTATTGGTCTTATAATGAATGAAGAAAATCTTCTGATTGATAAATCCACCCCAGTTGTTTACTCGTTTCATCAAGAATCCAGTCTGTACTGCTTTTGTTTTCATGTTGTCGGCCTCTTCGTCGAAATTATTGCCATACGTGGCAAGTCCTTGCAAGAAGTAGAGTCCGGTATCATATCCCAATATGCCGTATTTCGGATATCTTTCTTCCATCATTTTGTGGTAGGTATTCTTAAATAGCCTCTCGTAGTTGCGCGAGCTTTGCATGATGTTGTTCGTATAGAAAGTCGAATAGAAATAGGTGTCGATAGCAAAGAATTGTTTCAAGTGTTCTTTGGTCATTGTCTGCCATTCGGGATAGCCAAACAGGCACATCTTCATGTTACGGTTATTACGCTTCAGCAATTCCAGTTTAGTTAGAATCTTGATAAGCTCTACATGGGTGCCCGATGTCGGGATAAATACATTCGTCCTATTGGTAAAGAGAGACTCCGTCATATTCTCTATCGAACTGCCGTCAGTCACCGATGTATATGTCACTCCATTTCGAAGCAGATAGTCTTTCAATCCTTTCACAAATTGATCTTTGCTCGTATCGCCTACCGTGTTCTCTATGAAGATGACATTGGCATTACCGAACTGTCTCGAAAAATGTTCGTATACCGTATTATATAGGTATAGCTGAGGAGTGTTTGCCATAAAGATGAAAGGATTCGTAAATACCTCGTTATCTTTGGATGTAAATGGAATAACGAGCCTTATCTCATGCTTACGGGCAAAGTCGCCCATCATCTTGATATCTGCCTTCTCTTTTGGTCCGAATATGATATCCATATTGGCTAGTTCTTTCTTATCCTTCAGTAGCGTGCCGATGCTTTCTTTCGACGTGTCGAAGGCATAGATATCCATAGATACGCCGCTTTGCTTCAAGCTGTCTACTGCCAGCAACAGACCTTCATAATACTCTACCATTCTGCTATCTTCTTCAAATGGTAGCATGATAGCCATTCTGATGGTACCTATTGTTTTCTTCTTGGCTTTGTTCTGCTCAAAGAGTTCTTTATCGTTAGGTATTTTGGGTGCGGCGCTCTGTACAGGGGCAGGGTAGGGTATGTAGAGCATATCGCCCTTCTGCAGTCCGTTTGTTTTGATACCCGGATTGGCAGCCGATAATTCTGTTTCTGTAATACCATACTTCTTGCAGATGCTGTAAACGGTTTCTTTGCGTTTCACTTTGTGCATCTCTTTGTATTTAGTCACAGCGTCGCTCTGTGGCGTCTTCACTGTTGTAGAGGGCACAGCTATATTCACTCCGTCGTTGGTCTTCTGCTCTGTCGCTTTAGGTGCCGATGCCAATGGTATACGTATCACCTCGCCACTCCTGAAGTTGGTAGTGTTGAGTCCAGGATTCTCGTCGCAGATGTCTTTTACGCTCACTTTATAGGTCTGAGAGATGCGATACAGTGTTTCGCCGGGCATGATGGTATGAAACTTTGGTGTTCCCGTTACTTTCTTCTGTTGAGGAATGCGAAGTATCTGTCCTACGAATATCATTTCGTTGGCTGTAGGATTCATTTTAGTAATCTGACCCACCGTCACATCATACATATTGGCAATAGAATACAACGTCTGACCTGCTTTCACCGTATGCTGAAAATAGGATTCATCGTCTTGCGCCCTGCCTACTGCGCAAATCAAGCTTATTGATATTAATAATATAAGTCGTCTGAGCAATTTCATTTATCTATTGTTGAATTCAGTGTGCAAACTTAGCCAAAAATATCGAGTTATGGGAGTATATAATGAAAAAATTAGTAATTTTGCGGTTTTATAAGTTAAGATAAAATGTCAAAAGACTATATAAATGTTTACGGTGCCCGTGTGCACAATCTCAAGAACATCGATGCTGTCATTCCCCGCAATAGCCTCACAGTAATCACAGGCCTTAGTGGAAGTGGTAAATCTTCTCTTGCTTTCGATACTATTTTTGCCGAGGGCCAGCGTCGTTATATCGAAACTTTCTCGGCATACGCCCGCAATTTCTTGGGCAATATGTCTCGTCCCGATGTCGATAAGATCACCGGACTCAGTCCAGTTATCTCTATCGAGCAGAAGACCACCAATAAGAATCCGCGTTCTACCGTAGGCACTACTACCGAAATATACGATTATATGCGTCTGCTCTTTGCCCGTGCCGGCGAAGCCTATTCCTACATCACCGGACAGAAGATGGTGAAGTACACCGAAGAGCAGGTGCTCAATCTCATACTCAAGGACTATCAGGGCCATCGTGTCTTCATTCTGGCTCCGTTGGTTCGTTCTCGCAAAGGTCACTACAAAGAGCTCTTCGAATCTATCCGCAAGAAGGGTTTCCTCAATGTCCGTATCGATGGCGAGATGACCGAAGTACGTCCGGGCTTGAAGGTAGACCGTTACAAGAACCATGATATCGAGGTTGTAGTCGACAAACTTGCTGTCGACGAGAAAGATACTACCCGCCTCAAGCAGAGTGTCGCTACGGCGATGAAACAGGGCGATGGGCTCATCATGATCTACGATAAAGATAGCGACGAGCTACGTTATTATAGCAAGCAGCTCATGGATCCCGAGTCGGGACTTTCCTACAAAGAGCCTGCTCCCCACAATTTCTCTTTCAACTCGCCACAGGGCTATTGCCCTAAGTGCAAGGGCTTGGGTGTGGTCAATCAGGTCGACATCGACAAAGTTATTCCCGATCGCACGTTGTCTATCTACGATGGTGCTATCGTGCCGCTTGGCAAATACAAGAATGCCATGATATTCTGGCAGATTGCATCGCTCTTGGAGAAGTACGAGGCCGATTTGCATACTCCTGTGGGCGAACTTCCCGAAGATGCGCTCGATGAGATTCTTAATGGCAGCGACGATCGTGTCAAGATCAAGAAGTCTTTGGTGGGCACTACTTCCGATTATTTCGTAGCCTACGAGGGTGTGGTCAAGTACATACAGATGTTGCAAGAATCTGCCGATACGTCTGCTACAGCCCAAAAGTGGGTCACACAATTTGCTTCTACCGTCGTATGTCCTCAGTGTCATGGTGCACGTCTCAGGCAAGAGGCACTCAGCTTTCGTATTCACGATAAGAATATCAATGAACTGAGCAATATGGAAATCTCCAAGCTCTACGAATGGGTTAACGACGTAACTCCTTATTTGTCAGATAAGCAGAAGCATATTGCTGAAGAAATACTTAAAGAGATTCGCACGCGCTTGAAGTTCTTGCTCGATGTGGGTCTCGATTATCTCACACTCAATCGTTCTTCCGAAAGTCTTTCGGGTGGCGAGAGTCAGCGCATCCGTCTGGCTACTCAGATTGGTTCGCAACTGGTCAATGTGCTCTACATACTCGACGAACCTAGTATCGGGTTGCACCAGCGAGACAATGTGCGGCTTATCAATTCTCTGAAAGAACTTCGCGATTTGGGCAATACCGTTATCGTGGTAGAGCACGATGAGGAGATGATGCTGGCAGCCGATTATATTATCGATATGGGACCTAAGGCTGGTCGTCTAGGTGGCGAATTGGTGTTCCAAGGCACTCCGAAGCAGATTCTTTCTGCCCATACGCTTACCTCTTCTTATCTCAACGGAAAGCGCGAAATCAAGGTGCCCGAGAAGCGTCGTCCGGGCAATGGACATTCGTTATGGCTCCGTGGATGCACCGGCAACAATCTCAAGAATACCGATGTGGAGTTTCCTTTGGGCAAGCTGATATGTGTCACCGGCGTGTCGGGCAGTGGCAAGTCTACGCTCATCAATGATACCTTGCAGCCTATTCTTTCGCAGAAGTTCTATCGTTCGTTGCAAGATCCCCTGCCATATCAAACAATCGAAGGGTTGGAGTATATCGACAAGGTTGTCAATGTCGATCAGTCGCCTCTGGGGCGCACTCCTCGTTCCAATCCTGCCACTTATACCGGCGTGTTCTCTGATATCCGCAACCTGTTTGTCGGACTTCCGGAGGCCAAGATACGTGGCTACAAGCCCGGCCGTTTCTCTTTCAATGTGAAGGGCGGACGTTGCGAGGCTTGTCAGGGCAATGGCTACAAGACCATCGAGATGAACTTCTTGCCCGATGTTTATGTGCCGTGCGAAATCTGCCATGGCAAACGCTACAATCGCGAGACACTCGAAGTACGCTTCAAAGGCAAGTCTATTGCCGATGTGCTCGATATGACCATCAATATGGCAGTCGAATTCTTCGAAAATGTTCCACAGATACTCAATAAGATTAAGGTGTTGCAAGACGTCGGCATGGGCTATATCAAGCTGGGCCAATCGTCTACCACGCTTTCCGGAGGCGAGAGCCAGCGTGTCAAACTGGCTACCGAACTCTCTAAGCGCGATACAGGCAAAACGCTCTACATACTCGATGAGCCTACTACGGGACTACATTTCGAAGATATCCGCGTGCTGATGAACGTGCTCAATCGCTTGGTCGATAAAGGCAATACAGTTATTGTTATCGAACACAACCTGGATGTCATCAAGATGGCCGATTATATTATCGACATGGGCCCCGAAGGAGGCCAGGGTGGGGGACAAGTGCTCTCTACCGGCACTCCCGAAGAAGTGGCGCAGAGCCCTAAAGGCTACACTCCATACTACATCAAAAAGCTTGTATAGGCCTTATAAGTCATATAAGGCATATAAGCCCTATACAATCAAGCTGATAGTGCTATAATTTTTCTTAAAACAATACTATTGGCTTTGTAGCTCGCAATATTTGTGTTAATTTTGTCGTTCGAACGAAACAAAATCATTTAATATATTGTTTTAAAAAGATACAGTTATGATTTATACCAACGAAGTGGAACACATGTGTGTTGTAAAAAAAGGTGTTAATCACGGACCGGCTCCAATACCTGAAGAAGGTAAATGGATCAAGGCCAAAGAAATAGTTGATATTTCTGGTTTAACACACGGTATTGGTTGGTGTGCTCCTCAACAGGGTGCATGCAAACTTACTCTAAATGTAAAAGAAGGTGTTATTCAGGAATGCCTGGTCGAGACTATCGGCTGTTCAGGTATGACTCATTCAGCAGCTATGGCTTCTGAGATTCTCCCTGGCAAAACTATCCTCGAGGCATTGAATACCGACCTCGTTTGCGATGCTATCAATACAGCAATGCGCGAGCTATTCCTTCAGATTGTTTACGGACGTACACAGTCTGCTTTCTCTGAAAACGGTCTTGCTATCGGTGCTGGTCTCGAAGATCTTGGTAAAGGACTTCGCAGCCAGGTAGGTACTCTTTATGGTACAGTTGCCAAAGGTTCTCGTTATCTCGAGCTCGCCGAAGGTTATATCAATCGTATAGCACTCGATAAGGACAATCAGATTATCGGTTACGAATTTGTTCACATGGGCAAATTTATGGAAGCTGTGAAGAAAGGCGTTGATGCTAACGAAGCATTGAAGCAGGTTACCGGCCACTACGGACGTTTCAACCCGGAAGATGGTGCTGTTAAATACATTGACCCACGTAAAGAATAATAAGGAGGAAAAGACATTATGATTAGAAAAGTAGAATTTGAAAGCCAAGACCGTCGCGAGAAACAGATTCTCGCCGCTTTGAATGCTGTAGGCATTAAAGATATGGAAGAAGCTAACGCTATCTGCGATAAATATGGTCTCGATCCTTATAAAACATGTGAAGAAACTCAACCTATCTGCTTCGAGAATGCCAAATGGGCATACGTTGTAGGTTGTGCTATCGCTATCAAGAAAGGTTGCAAAACAGCTCCCGAAGCTGCCGAAGCTATCGGTCTCGGACTCCAGTCGTTCTGCATCCCCGGTTCTGTAGCCGACGACCGTAAGGTTGGTATCGGCCATGGCAACTTGGCTGCACGTCTGCTCCGCGAAGAGACAAAATGCTTCTGCTTCTTGGCAGGTCACGAGTCTTTCGCAGCTGCCGAAGGTGCTATCAAGATTGCTGCCAAAGCAGACAAAGTACGTAAAGAGCCTCTACGTTGCATCCTCAACGGACTTGGCAAAGACGCTGCTCAGATCATCAGCCGTATC
>DAIUBN010000128.1:0-8764 GCA_036846645.1 Bacteroidaceae bacterium
AGAATGGGAGTTTCAGCAATCGATGGAAAGAACCAAAAGATTGAGACCCGATTTGTTGGAAAATCTTTAGATAATAGAATAGCCCTATAAGGCTCATAGAGCTTATAGGGCTTGTAATTTATAAAAAATATAGTTCTTAGTCTACCTTATACATCTTTTCTCTGATCTCCTTGATATGGTCTGATGTGATGTATTCATCATATTCCATCATCTTGTCGATGATACCGTTTGGTGTCAGCTCAATGATACGATTGGCTACAGATTCTATCATTTCATGGTCATGAGACGAGAATAGGATGACGCCTTTAAATAGTTTCAAGTTGTTGTTGAATGCCTGAATAGATTCCAGATCCAAGTGGTTGGTAGGTGTATCAAGTATCAAGCAATTGGCATTCTTTAGCTGCATACGAGCTATCATACAACGCATCTTCTCTCCTCCCGATAGCACACTTGCTTTCTTCAGAACTTCTTCGCCCGAGAAGAGCATACGTCCCAAGAAACCTTTCATATATACTTCGTTACCTTCGCCAAACTGACCGAGCCAGTCTACCAAGTTAAGGTCTGTATTAAAGAATTCTGTATTATCAAGTGGCAGATAGGCTGTTGTGATGGTCACACCCCAGTTGAATGTTCCCTCGTCTGCCTTCATATTGTTATTGATAATCTCGAAAAGAGAAGTCATAGCACGAGGGTCGTGTGACAGGAATACAACTTTATCACCTTTCTCTACTGTAAAGTTCACATTGTCAAATAGCAATGTACCGTCATCGGCATATTTCTTCAATCCTTTTACTTCAAGAATCTGATTTCCAGGTTCTCTTTCCATCGAGAAGATAATACCAGGATATTTACGAGAAGAAGGCTGAATCTCTTCCACATTGAGTTTCTCGAGCATCTTCTTACGACTTGTAGTCTGCTTGCTCTTGGCTACATTGGCACTGAAACGACGAATGAATTCCTCCAGTTCCTTACGTTTCTCATCAGCTTTCTGTTTCTGATTCTGCTGTTGACGGAGTGCCAACTGGCTAGATTCATACCAGAAACTATAGTTTCCAGAGAACATCGTTATCTTGTTGTAGTCGATATCGATGGTATGAGTAGAAACTGAGTCGAGGAAGTGACGGTCGTGGCTCACTACCAATACTGTATGTTCGTAGTTGGCCAGATAATCCTCGAGCCATGTTACGGTATCCATATCCAAGTCATTGGTAGGCTCATCGAGCAGCAAGTTGTCAGGGTTGCCGAATAATGCTTGTGCCAGCAGTACACGTACCTTCTCTTTATTACTGAGTTCACCCATTATCTGGCTATGCTTTGCCTCTTTCACACCAAGTCCGCTTAGCAGAGCTGCTGCATCGCTTTCGGCATTGTAGCCGTCCATCTCTGCAAATTTCTCTTCTAGTTCTGCTACTTTAATGCCATCTTCATCACTGAAGTCGGCTTTTGCATAGAGTTCTTCGCGTTGTTTCATGATGTCCCAAAGGATGGTATGTCCCATCAACACGGTATCCAAAACTGTGAATGCATCATACTTGAAGTGGTCCTGACAGAGAACTGACAGACGTTCGCCCGGACCTAATGTCACGGTTCCTTTTGAGGGCTCCAACTCACCGGAAATAGCTTTTAGAAAGGTAGACTTACCGGCACCATTCGCACCAATCACACCATAACAATTGCCATTTGTAAATTTCAGATTTACATCTTTAAATAATACTCGTTTACCAAACTGAATCGCTAAATCAGATACTGTTATCATTCTATATACTTCTTAAATTTTCGGCAAAGGTACGAATAATTTTGAGATAAAGCTTCATAAACCTACTCTCAAACTGATAAATAATTAATAAAGGAGTCAGTCGGCCTATCTTTCTTATCTATTTTATATCTTTAAACTGTAGGGAGATTGGAAATTATTATCTACTTTTGCAGATTGTTTGTAATAACGCCTTCGATGGCAAAGTTTTTGTTCGAAATGTTTCAGAATTATGAATATAAAAAAGATATTTAAAAATATGGACTCAAAGGAAAAGCAAACAAAGGCTTCAACCAACAAGAAAGAAGCTGAAGTGAATGAAAAGGTACAAAGTACTACTGCTCAGGATACTAAGCAGCAGGCAGAATGTGCTGATACAGATGGCAAGTCTGTTGACGAAGCAAAAGAAGAAGCTATAGATAATAAGGATCAGGCGCAAGCATGCGATTCAAACGATGAGGAAGAAACTCAGTCGGAAGATGACGAAATGGCAAAGAAGGTAGAAACTCTTCAGAAAGAACTCGACGAAGAGAAAGACAAGTATCTACGTTTGGCTGCCGAATTCGACAATTATCGTCGTCGCACGATGAAAGAAAAAACCGAGTTGATTCTGAATGGTTCCGAGAAGTGTGTCAACAGCATTCTTCCTGTGCTTGACGATTTAGAGCGTGCTCTTTCTACGATGGACAAATCAGAAGATGTGGCAGCTGTCAGCGAAGGTGTGCAGCTCATCCACAACAAGTTCATCAAAATTCTAGATTCTATGGGAGTCAAGCCTATTGAGACAGAAGGTAAAGAGTTGGATACCGATTATCACGAAGCTATTGCTTTGGTTCCGGTGCCCGACGAAAAGCAGAAAGGCAAGATTATCGACTGCACTCAAAAAGGCTATACATTGAACGAGAAAGTGATACGCCATGCCAAAGTGGTAATAGGACAATAATATTATGGCAGAGAAAAGAGATTATTATGAAGTGCTGGAGGTGAGCAAAACCGCTACAGCCGATGAGATAAAGAAGGCTTACCGAAAGAAGGCTATTCAGTATCATCCCGACCGTAATCCGGGCGATAAGACTGCTGAAGAGAAGTTCAAAGAAGCAGCCGAAGCATACGAAGTATTGAGTGACCCGCAGAAACGTCAGCAATACGACCAGTTCGGATTTGCCGGAGTTAGCGGTGCTGCCGGAAATGGTGGTCCGTTCGGAGGTGGATTCAGCGGCGGAGGTATGTCAATGGATGATATCTTCTCTATGTTCGGCGATATCTTCGGTGGCCATAGTGGCTTTGGAGGCGGATTTGGTGGATTCGAAGGCTTTGGAGGCGGTGGACGTGGTTCGTCACAACAGCGTAAGTTCCGCGGAAGTGATCTTCGTGTCAAAGTCAAACTCAATCTGCAAGAAGTATCTAAAGGTGTAGAGAAAAAATTCAAACTGAAGAAATATGTGCCCTGCGAACATTGTCATGGTAGCGGTGCCGAAGGTTCTGGCGGAACAGAAACTTGTCCTACTTGTCATGGTAGCGGTACGGTGATTCGCAATCAACAGACTATTCTAGGTACTATGCAGACACGGACAAATTGTCCGACCTGCGGTGGTGAAGGAAAAATCATCAAGAACAAATGTAAAGTTTGCGGTGGCGACGGTATCGTTTATGGCGAAGAGGTCGTTACAGTGAAGATTCCGGCAGGTGTTGGTCAGGGCATGCAGTTCTCTATGACGGGCAAAGGTAATGCCGGTAAGCACAATGGTATAGCTGGCGACTTGATTATAGCTATCGACGAAGAGCCCAATGCAGAGCTGGTACGCGACGGCAACAATGTTGTCTACAACCTATTGTTGAGCTTCCCTACTGCCGCTATAGGCGGCACTGTCGAGATTCCTACTATCGAAGGCCATGCCAAAGTGAAGATAGAACCGGGTACACAGCCGGGCAAGGTGCTTCGTTTGAGAGGCAAAGGCATCCCCGATGTCAATGGCTACGGTACCGGTGATTTGCTGGTCAACGTGAGCATTTATGTGCCAGAGATTTTATCTCGTGAAGAGAAAGAAGCTCTTCAGCGTATGGAAGAATCGGGCAACTTCAAACCTACTTCTTCTGTCAAAGAGAAGATCTTCCAGAAGTTCCGTAGTTGGTTCGATTAGAAAAATTGAGAGACATATCGTGCTGTTTGTTTTTAGAGCAGCCAATAAAAAAGCCGGTTTCGTGATGAGACCGGCTTTTAATGTTTCATATTTATTGCTTTGTATTCAAGATGAAAAGAGATGCAATGAATCGGCGTCTCTACAATCATTGACTATCTGCTTATTAATTCGAAATTCAAGTTCTTTCCGTCAATAAGTTGTTGATGAGATATACGATAAGAAGTAAGCTTCTTCCCTCCTATTGTCATGCTGCCAATATATTTATCGTTGGGAGATGTGCGCTTGGCACTTATTATCAATTCGCCATTCGGGTAGTACTTCTTATCTAGTTTGATGGTCACTTTGTCGAATGTCGGTGTAGTAAGTGTATAATAAGGGGAACCGGGACAGTCGGGATAGAGACCCATCATAGAGAAGAGAACCCATGCCGACATAGTGCCGGTATCGTCATTGCCGGGTATACCATCGGGTTTATCCGAGTAATATTTATCAATGAGTCGCTGCACTTCTTTCTGTGTACGCCATTCTTCTCCTTTAAAATAGCTGAAGAGATAAGGATAGGCTATATCCGGTTCATTAGATGGGTCGTAGAGGTTGTTGTCGAACACATACTGCAGCTTGTCTACAAACTTTTTGCTTCCGCCCATCAACTTGGCATATCCGTAAATGTCGAAAGGCACGTAGAAAGTGTAGTTCCATGCACTACCTTCATGAAATCCAGGGGCATTAGAGAAGTTCTCGCCGGCTTTCGGATTGAAGGGAGAATAGAAGCTGCCATCTTTATTTATAGGTCTCAGAGTGCCCGATTCTTTCGAATAATAAAGCCTGTATCCCATTGCTTGAGCTTTAAATCTTTTGGCATCTGCCTTATGTCCCAGTTCATCAGCAAGTGCAGACAGCGCATTATCCGCAACATAATATTCTAGTGCGTGAGATACCGAATTGTCGCCCGACATATCGGCAGCGTATGCACCGAGTGGAATATATCCTTTCTTCAGATAAGGGTCGATATCAGGGCGTTGTTTATTCTCTGCTCCGGGCAGTGTTGCCGATTTCAAGAATGCTTCATAGGCAGTATTGATATCAAAGTCGCGCAGTCCTTTTTGCCAGGTATCAACGATAGTAGGTATGGCAGGATCACCCTCCATCACCCAGGTCTCTCTACCGAAGAGTTCCCATTTTGGCATCCATCCCCACTCTTTATACATATCTATCATCGACTGTATCATGCCGATTTGCTTCTCCGGATAAACCAACGTCATGAGCTGGCTCACATTGCGATAGGTATCCCAAAGCGAGAAAACAGTATATCTGTTTCCCTTTGTATTGCCGTTCTTATAGCTTTCCATCTTAGGATAGTCACCATTCACATCTTGAAGTATGTTGGGGTGCAGCTGGGTATGATAGAGTGCAGTATAGAAGATACGCTTCTGTGCATCGCTGCCTCCCTCTACTTGTATTCTGTTCAGACAGCCTTCCCAACTGCCGGTCGCTGCAAGTCTCACTTTGTCGAAGTCGAGCGAGGGCTGTTCGGCATTCAGATTCTTGCGGGCATTCTCTATCGAAGTAAACGATACACCTATCTGAACTTCAATTTGTTCGCCTTCTTCGCAGTTGTAAGAAAAGAAATAACCGATGTCATCACCACCTATTTCTCTTCCATAGTTCTTATAGAGTTTGTATTTACCATCGTCATTATCCCATTTTGCCTCGGCAGATTTATGTGGCTGCTTCTTCCAAAAACCACTTTCTAGTGGCTTCTTAGATACCTTCACAACAAAATACATGGGGAATACGGCATTCGGATTATAGCAGAATG
Source organism: Bacteroidaceae bacterium (assembly GCA_036846645.1). Lineage (GTDB taxonomy): Bacteria > Bacteroidota > Bacteroidia > Bacteroidales > Bacteroidaceae > JAAYUD01. The sequence continues at coordinate 5,714 of DAIUBN010000128.1, forward strand.
TTCCCAGCAGTCGCGAACCTTCTATTTCTGTATCGCTCACTCTCCTTATCACACCACCGGTTTCGTTGGTCAGTCCTTGCCCCAGGTTAATAAGAAGATGTCCTTGTCCTTTATGGAAGGTATATCTTTCTACCGATGAGCGAAGCGTAGAAGTTACTTCGCACAGTATATCATATTTCTTCAATCGGTTAGAGTAGTATCCTGGAGTAGCTTTTTCGTCGGTATATTCCGAACCATAACTGTGGTAGTCTACATCCAGATTACCCATGGTTGGCATCACCAGCAACGTTCCCATTTCGGGGCATCCCACTCCACTGAGTGTGACATGGGCAAAGCCAGTGAAATACTTGTTATTGTACTCGTATGGTGCCGACCACCAACGAGCATCTTTGTCGAATTTATTCAAATCAGACCCCATTACGTTGAAGGGTACCACCGACATCAATCCTTGCGGACATACAGCTCCTGGGTTGCAAACCGAGAAGTTGGTGGTTCCGATAAATGGGTCTACATAGTCTGTCAGTCTCTTTTGCGCATAGTTTTGTCCAATAAATAATGTGGAGAGGACAAGGGTAAATAATCTGTATCTCATGGCATTACGTATTTATGTATTACTCGAAGTAAACTATCTCAAAGTCTTTTCCTTCAGCATATTTAGTCAGTAGCTGTTGCATCATTTCTATAGCTGCAGGCAGATGGTCCATACCATCATATCCGTTGATTGTTGTCAGTATATGTTTGGTCGACATATCCATCTTGGTTCGTTCATTATCGCTTGTCGGTGTGCCTATTCCTCCCACGGCATCACGGTATACCGGCAGATTCTCGATATTGAGCACGCCTCTTCCAATGCCTTCATAGGGTTCATCGTGCTTGCCGATTCCCAATTCTATATGGTTGCCTTGAATCTTGTCGGCATCGAAGCCTCCGATAGAATATCCGGTGCGAAGAGATACGAGGTTTACCAAATCTACCAATGTATCTATCTCATACAATTCCATACCGCGAAGTAGACGGCGACGCAGAGCTTCCGAAGACACACGATATCTGGCAGGATCTTTACCGCAGCTCTTGTATCCTGCTCTTGTAGCCGCAATAGCGGGTTGCAGTTTGATATCTTCTATCTTGCATGTGTCAAGCAGTTCTTTAGTAAAGTTGCCTATCTCTTGCCATAGAGCGTCGCAATGTTCTGTATTGCTCACCGAGCCATACAATGCTGCACCTCTAAAATAGGGACAGGCATTCTTGAATTCTTCAGAAATAGTTATTTCAAACATATCTTATTGATTTATCATGATTCCCGACAAGATACGACCCGATTTGATGCCTAGTCGTCGTGCCGAGAAAAAGTCATTTTGATGGATATAAGTACAGATACCCGCCACTTCTATCTGGCATACAGGTATGCCCCACTCTTGCAATAGTCCGGAATTGGCTTTCCACAAGTCTATATGGTGTTTCTTGGTCTCATCGTTCCATATCGATATATCGCTCATCGGGAAGCGGGCTTTCTCAAACGCTTCATACACTTCTTCTCCTATTTCGAAAGAAGCCAGAGAAATACTCGGCCCGATACAAGCCACAACATCTTCTCCAGCTGTTTGATACAATCCTTTCATCCTATCCAATGTATGTGTCAGTATGTGTTGCACCGTGCCGCGCCAACCGGCATGTACAGCTGCTACAGCTTGATGCCGTTTGTCATACAATAAAATAGGTACACAGTCGGCAGTCGATACACAAACGGCATATCCTGCCATATTGGTGCAGATAGCATCCACACCGGTCAGCAGCTTCATCTGTTCTTCCTCTGTCGCCGATAGAAATTGATGGTCAATAACTCTGAGGTCTATGCCATGCACCTGGCGTGGTCTGAATATCTTGAGTGGCGTCTGCCGAAGAGATTTACTCAGTTTATCCAGATTCTTCTTCACATCTTCGATATCATCTCCACTATATGGAGAAGGATTAAAGGTAGCATAACTACCCTTGCTGAATCCGCCGTGGCGAGATGTCACAAAGTTGGTGATGCTACCTTTATATTGTTCGAGAAGATTAAACTTCCAGAGACTTTTATCAGAACAAATGGGTGTCATACGTCTTGATTGGGTTCCTCCTCATATTCAAATTCGAAGTCATCGTCATCTTCGTCGTCCTTGTTCGTACCCATCGACAGATCATCGTCTTCGCCCATCGATTTGAGCTCTTCGGGCAATGTATTGATGTCTTTTGCTTTATGAACGATATTCTCTACAAGTCTGTTCGAATCGCTGTTCAAGTCTTGCCACAATATGTCTTTGAGCACGTCGATACCATAACCTGTTACAGAGGAAATAAATACATGAGGCACGCCTACAGGCAATGTCGGTTCTATTTCGTCCATCAGCTCCTGGTCGAGCATATCGCTCTTGGTTATGGCAAGCACCCTGCTCTTATCGAGCATTTCGGGGTTGAATTTGCGCAGTTCGTTAAGCAATATCTCATACTCTTTGGCTATGTCGTCAGCATCGGCCGGTACCATGAACAGCAACAATGAGTTGCGTTCTATATGGCGCAAAAAACGAAGTCCGAGTCCCTTGCCTTCACTGGCTCCTTCGATAATACCTGGTATATCTGCCATGACGAACGATTTACCATCACGATAAGATACGATACCCAGATTGGGCTCGAGTGTTGTGAAAGGATAGTCGGCTATCTTCGGACGGGCTGCCGATACGCTAGATAGCAGTGTAGACTTCCCTGCATTTGGAAAGCCAACGAGTCCTACATCTGCCAGCAGTTTCAATTCCAGTATCACAGTCATCTCCTGCATCGGTTCGCCTGGCTGGGCAAATCGGGGAGCCTGTTGTGTAGCTGTCTTGAAGAATGAGTTTCCTTTACCGCCTCTACCACCTTTCAAAAGAATAACTTCCTGTCCGTGTTCGGTCACATCGCAGAGGTATTCTCCTGTCTCGGCATTGTAGGCTACCGTGCCGCATGGCACTTCTATAATCTTATCTTCGCCATCGGCTCCGGTACTCGTGCTTTGTCCGCCCGAGCCACCGTGTCCGG
>DAIUBN010000129.1:0-8625 GCA_036846645.1 Bacteroidaceae bacterium
AGTTGAGCAAAGCAGTTGCCAAGTGCACCTTTAATAGCGGGGCTCACCAATTGGTCGTCTGCACTAAAGTCATTAAGTTGTTCTGCAGCTTCTACATATTTGCCAAGGTTGGCATAGCAGAGGCCAGCGTAAGCTTTAGCTAGATTGGCAGCTTTCGTACCACTATACTGATCTGCAACTTTAAGGAAACCGATATATCCGTTCTTGTCGCCATTGAGTGCTGATGCATAATCATCGCCCTCAAAATATTTCTGTCCTGGGAAGAGAGCTGTTTGTGCTTTAACTTCACGAGGTTCTACATAGAAACGTTTGTAGAGGAAGAATCCGGCAATAATGATTGCTATTGCTACTACTGCACCGATGATCTGTTTTTGATACTTCATAATAAATGCTTCTGACTGTGTCAGGGCATCTCCAACATTGAGTTGTTCTTTTTTGTTCTCTGCCATTTTATATTTTTATTTTTTTGTTTTCCGAGTATATTTGCTTACGGACGACAAAAGTAGGATATTTCTGCTTATTAATGAAATTTGACGGCATCTTTTTTTGTCAAAACCATAAAAAAGCGGCAAAATATTCCTACTTTTGCGTTCAACTCATACAATGTGCATGATACTGAATCGTATATCTATATTAAATTATAAGAATTTAGAGCAGGTAGAACTCTCTTTTTCACGTAAGTTGAATTGTTTCTTCGGCTTGAATGGCATGGGAAAAACGAACTTGCTTGATGCTTTATATTATCTTTCTTTTTGTAAAAGTCAGAGCAATCCGGTCGATTCTCAGAATATTCTTCACGGGGCAGACTTCTTCGTGGTTCAAGGCTTTTATGAACAAGAGGACGGCACTCCGGAAGAAATATATAGCGGACTGAAAATTCATTCTAAGAAAACGTTTAAACGCAACAAGAAGGAATATCATCGCCTGGCAGATCATATTGGATTTATTCCTTTGGTTATGGTTTCGCCTGCCGATACAGAGTTGATATTGGGTGGTAGTGCCGAGCGCCGCCGTTTTATGGATGTTACGATATCTCAGTTCGATAAAGAGTATCTTAATGCGTTGATTCGTTATAATCAGGCCTTGAGTCAGCGAAATGCTTTATTGCGGAGTGAAATGCCTGTTGATGGGGGGCTCTTCGATGTGCTTGAACAGCAAATGGCTGATTTTGGTAATGTGGTTTACCTAAAACGAATGGCTTATATCGATGATTTTAATCCTATTTTCAGAAAATTCTATTCTGCTATTTCACTCGATAGGGAAGAGGTTGAGCTCTCTTATCGTTCGCATGGTCAGGAAGGTTCGTTATTGGATAGAATCAAACAGAGCAGAGAACGTGATCGAATCGTCGGTTTCTCTCTTTGCGGTATTCATAAGGATGAACTGGATATGCGTTTAGGCGGATTTCCTATTAAACGAGAAGGCTCTCAAGGACAGAATAAATCTTATCTTGTATCACTCAAACTGGCTCAATTCGATTTCTTGAAGCGACGTGGGCATACCACTCCTTTATTATTGCTTGATGATATTTTCGACAAACTGGATATTATGCGTGTTGAGCAGATAGTGAAGTTGGTCTCGGAAGATACTTTTGGCCAGATTTTCATAACAGATACTGATCGAAGTCGATTGGCACGAATTTTACCTCAGATGCATAGCGACTATAAAATGTTTATGGTAGACAATGGCCATATTAATGAAATGGAGGAGACTGTATGAGAAGGAAAGATGTTGAACCTGTAGGTAATATGATTCGCAGATATTTGCGTCAACAAAGTCTGGAGTCTCCACTCAATGAGCAGAGACTCATATCTTCTTGGCATGAGTTGCTTGGACCTGCTATGGCGAGGTATACCGAGAATCTGTATATCCGTAATCAGGTGCTATATGTGCATTTTACTTCTTCTGTCCTTCGTCAGGAGCTGATGATGGAGCGTAAGATTTTAGTTCAGAAGCTCAATGAACGGGTGGGCTCATTGGTCATTACGGATATCGTATTCAGGTAGCTGTATTGATAAGTTCTATATTCTATCAATCGTTTTGATTCCCAACTCTTTTAGCTCGGCAACTGCCTGGTTATAGTATTTTGCTGATTCGAGACTTTTGTTGTTATGTGCATCCATGCCGATTATGGCTGTGCATCCTTCGCTAGTTGCGATTCGCCAGAATTCGGGTGAAGGGACGTATGAAGGCTTGCCTAATACATCATTTTTCTCTCTGATACTTGGATTGTATTCCAGTGGCACTTTGTTTCTTACAGCTGCTCTGCATATATGGCGAGCGATGGTGGTGCAATGATGATCAAATTCCGGATAAGAGTTCATAAATAAGTCGGGATGTGCCATATATATAAACAATCCACTTTCTAGTCCTTCTACAGAACTCTCTTCGTATAGATCAAGCATGTCTTGTGTGTCGCAATACTTGGCGAAGTAACGAAACTTCTCGTCCGAATTGTAGAAATGATTACCAAATATGGCATACTCAATATTATATTCTTTTAGGGTGTGCTTCAACCAATAAATATAGTCGGGGAAGTATTCGCATTCCAATCCAAGGCGCACTTTAATTTGGTCTTTATATTTTTCAGACAGCGTACGGATGCTGTCGACATATTCAGGAAGTTCGTCGACAGTCATTCTTATCGGTGAAACGTAATCACTTTGATACTTCCAAGGAGTATGATCGGAAAATCCTAATTCTTCATAGCCTCCTTTTATAGCGCTCAGTACATAATCTTCATCGCTACCTTGAGCGTGATGGCAGCGAGTGGTGTGTGTATGATAGTTTGTTTTCATAACGAAATAATTTTGTCCATCTTTTTATCAAATGGCTCTGTCGGAATCTCTTTCACCAATTGGAAGGGAAAGCAGATGCCAATTTTGTAGGCTCCGATACGAGGAAGCAGACGGTCGTAATAGCCTTTTCCACGCCCCAATCGGTTGCCGTTATTATCGAATGCTACACCTGGCACTATCACCAAGTCGATAGCATCATAATCTGTAAATGTTTCGCCAGTAGGTTCGTCTATATGAAAAGCTCCCTCGCTGAGCTCTTGCTTTCCTGTATAAGTGCGCAACTCAAGGTCGTCGCCGACAACTACGGGCAATAATATATTCTTTTTACCTCTCCATTTCTCTACAAAATCATGTGTCTGAACTTCATCTGGCAGAGAATAGTACATTAATATAGTATTGGCTTCAATAAATCGTGAATCTGTTTCCAGGTTCTTCAATATATCAGCCGATAGCTCTTTACGCTGTGATAAAGTGTAGCCTTTTTTGCGGGTAGCAATAACTTTGCGCAGCTCTTGTTTCTCTTCTTTCATACGTATTAGATAATTTATTTGATGGCGCTTTAGGGAATGCTTGACCTTTTCGCAATAGCATCAAAGCCCTTTGCACAGTAATATCAGAATTGTTGATGTATTTGAGGTATGCTTCTTTATTCAACATATTATAAATAATGCTACCGGTGAGATTCTTTTCAAGTAGCTTATGTGATTTTGCTATCAGAATATTACGACGTTTCAAGCCTTTTTTATCAGCAAATTTCACAAACTGCTCTACTAGTCTTTGGCCTTTAAGATAGTCGGCAAGATCTTCAGAAGTTTTATATTTTTTGAGTTTGCTACGATTATTGTCTGTGTACTGGAACGTGTATTGCAGAATAAGACCGCGACTGATTGCCTCCGATAAGTATGAAGATGCTCCTGTTGTATCTTCCGGAACAAACAAATCGGGCATGATACCACCACCGCCATATACTACACGCTTCAGTCCGGTATAGTAGCGTTTTGATTTGTCTAGTTTGATGCTATCTCTAGAGAAGAATTCTCCGTGCTGATAGCGGGTGAGCATATCCATTTCGTATTTCTCATCGTTTCCTCTCGAGTAAGGACGTTGTATGCATCGTCCCGATGGGGTGTAATAACGGGCTATGGTAAGACGAATCATCGAACCGTCGCTGAAGTTAATAGGCTGTTGCACCAAACCTTTACCGAATGAACGACGTCCTACTATCATGCCACGGTCGTTATCTTGTATGGCTCCCGAAAATATCTCACTCGATGATGCTGAGGCTTCATCAATCAGCACAACAAGGGGCAGTTTTTGACAGCTACCACTACCATTGGCAAACTCTTCCGAGCGGGGATATTTTCTTCCTTGGGCAAATACGATAAGTTTACCAGCAGGAAGGAATTCATTAGCCATCTGTATAGCCGTTTCCATGTATCCACCTAAATTACCCCGAAGATCGATTACCAATCCTTTCATGCCTTTATGTCCCAGCTGTGCCAATGCATTGAGAAGCTCGGCGTGGGTAGTACGGGCAAATTTGCTGATTTGAACGTATCCATAGTTGTCATCAAGCATATAGGCTGCATCAACTGTGTTTTGTGGAATATCACCACGAGTAATGACAAATGGAATCAATTTCTTTTCTCCGTTACGTTTGATGTGCACTTTCACTTTCGATCCTTTCGGACCTTTCAATGTGTGCTGCGCCATTTCGTTTGTCAGTTTCTTACCTACTAAAGAAGTGTCGTTGGCCATCACAATACGGTCTCCTGCAATTATTCCAGCCTTTTCTGCCGGTCCACCTTGTATTACATTGTTCACATGAATAGTATCATTATCAATAGTAAACTGTACACCGATACCACTGAAACTACCTTCTAGATCAGAACTCATATCAGCAGCATCTTTCGCAGGAATATAGATGGAATGAGGGTCAAGCTCAGCTAGAATCTGTGGCAAAGCTTGCTCAATCAAATCGTTCATATTAATGGTATCCACATATTGGTCATCAATAATGCGGAGCAGACTATTCAATTTATTAGAGGAACTGTTGATAATGCCCAATCGATTGTTCGAAAAATGGTTGGCATAGAATGTTCCAATGAGTATACCCAATATGATGCTCACCGCTATGATGAGCGGTGTGAAACGTGTATTGCTATTTTTAGATTCCATTATATTGTTATTAATTGTTTTTTAGTCTGTGCTAGTCATCTATTGGTACAAATAGCACTTCTATATTCGCTCTTTTAAGCAATTCTATGCCGTCTTCGAGCCTGTAATGTGTAGAGTAAACTACTCGTTTGATACCGGCTTGTATGATGAGCTTGGCACATTCTATGCAAGGAGCAGCTGTAACATAGAGTGTAGCACCATCACTGCTATTGCTCGAACGTGCTATTTTTGTTATAGCATTAGCTTCGGCATGTAGTACATACGGTTTGGTCACATTGTTTTCGTCTTCGCAGATGTTCTCAAATCCCGAAGGCGTGCCATTGTAGCCATCCGAAATAATCATCTTGTTCTTTACGATGAGTGCACCTACCTGGCGGCGCTTGCAATACGAATTCTCTGCCCATATACTGGCCATTCGAATGTATCGCTTATCTAGATTCTTTTGTTTGCTATCTGCTTCGTCCATATCTTGTTACTATCAATTGCTACTATATTTGCTGAAAGACATTTGCAACGTTGTTCCTTCGTAGTCGAAACTGATGAACAGGTTGTTGATATCTCCCGAATATGCTTTTGTATGTTGTAGACCGTAGAGTATCTTCTGTGCGATGATATCTGTTGAGTCATCAATATTACCAGAAACATTGCTGGTAGTAAAGGTACCGTTACTGCCATCTGCCGACCAGCTTCCGCTACCAGAAACTGTACCGTTGAAATTGAATGTACCGCTAATGATATGCCCAGATTGCAACCCCGCAAAGTACATGGTGAATGTCTTTGTTCTGGAAGTATAGGCTTGGTAATTATCATCTTTCACATCTGTGAACTTATACCACGTCTGATTTTTGCCACCTTCAGATATAAAGTTAAGCCGCCACGTCTTGGCTACAAAAATGTCAGTCACATCATCGCTGTTGCTACATCCAAACAGTATAGGCAACATACAAAACAGTGCAAATATAATGCTTTTTCTCATTCTATATTCAATTTTTTTTAATACCATCTCTTGTCAATAGTGCATCTATTGTGGGCTCTTGGCCTCTGAATCTTTTGTAAAGTGTCATAGGAGCTTCTGTACCACCTTTAGAGAGAATATTTTTACGAAATGATTGTGCGGTTGTTTTGTCGAATATTCCATTCTTTTTAAATAACGAAAAAGCATCTGCATCAAGTACTTCTGCCCATTTATAGCTATAGTAACCAGCTGCATATCCTCCACAGAAAATGTGAGAGAAGTGGGTGCTGATACCAGTTATTAGTTTGTTATTTTTTCTACCTATCATCACCTTCTGCTTGGCTTCTTTCTCTTTTGCGATTACATCGCCTTCGAATGGCTCTTTGATGGTGTGCCAACTCATGTCGATAAGCCCATAAGCTACTTGTCCAAGGCACATCGTTGCAATTTGATAATTCTTGCTGTCTATTATCCTTTGTATATATTCATCGGGTATCATCTCATTTGTTTCGTAATGAAGTGCAAAGGTGTGCAAAAATTCTTTCTCTAGTGCGAAGTTCTCCATGAATTGTGAAGGTAGTTCTACAAAGTCCCAATATACATTGGTACCACTCAGACTGCTGTATGTTACATCAGAAAGCATGGCATGCAAGGCATGGCCAAACTCGTGCAACAATGTCGTAACTTCGTCAAAAGTGAGCAGAGCGGGTTTACTGGCAGTGGGTTTATTAAAATTGCAAGAGATAATTACTTGTGGACGATGATCTTCTCCTGTTTTGGTATTTTTCCATTGATTGGCGAAAGAAGAGGTCCAGGCTCCAGCTTGCTTGCCGTCACGAGGGAAGAAATCCATATAGAGTACAGCCATGAAACGTCCGTCGTTATCAAACACTTCGTATACTTCTACATCCTTGTGATACACCTGAATCTCAGAACTGCGTTCAAAAGTCAGTCCGTAGAGTCGTGTGGCCAAGTCGAATACTCCTTTCTTCACGTTTTCAAGTACGAAATAAGGACGAAGCATCTCTTGGTCTATATTATATTCTTTCTCTTTCAGCTTGTTAGAGAAGTAAAGTCTATCCCATCCTTTCAAACTGAATTTCTCACCCATCATTTCTTTAGCGAAATGTCTCAGCCTTTTATCCTCTTTTATTGCTGTAGGTTTGTATGCCTTTGTCAGTTGGTCAAGTAGATTGTACACATGTTTCTCATCCATGGCCATACGCTCTTGGAGCACAAACGAAGCATAATCGTTGTACCCTAAAAGATTAGCTCTTTGAAGTCTGAGATTTACAATTTTTTTTATGATTTCTATGTTGCTGCTTCCATTGTCTGGTATACCCTGCGTGTTGTATGCCATAAACATCTTCTTCCGAAGATTTCTATCCTGTGCATAGCGCATGAAGGCAAGATAGCTAGGGGCTTTCAGCGTGAACATATACCCGTTCGCATCTTTTTCTTTGGCTGTCTCTTGTGCTGCTTCGATAGCCGTGTCGGGTAATCCTGCCAATTGATTCTTATCAGTTATAAGAAGTTGGTATGCATTATTATTTTTCAGGCAGTTTTGTTGAAATTGTAGTGTCAACTGGCTCAATTCTTTATTGAGCTTGCGATATTTATCTTTGTCTTTAGCTTTCAAGTTACCACCACAACGGGCAAACAGTAGATAGGTATCTTCGAGCAACTTTGCTTCTTCAGTGTTTAGTTTCAAGGAGTCTTTTTTCTTGTAAACTCGTTTTACCCTGTCGAAAAGTTGCTTGTTGAGAACAATATTACTGCTATGTTCGCTCAATAGTGGCATCATCTCTGTTGCAAGTTCTTCTAGTTCGTCGTTCGAATCGGTGCTCAGCATGTTTTCGAATACCGATTCCACTCTATTAAGTAGTTGGTCACTATTATCTAATGCTACAATTGTATTGTAGAAAGTAGCATCTTCTTCATTGCCTATAATGCTGGCTATCATCTCATCATGCTGCCGCATAGCATCTATGAGCGCAGGTTTTATATCGGTCAGCTTAATGCTGTCGAATGGTACTGTTGTATGAGGAGTATTGAATTCCCCTAAAAGTATATTCTTATTTTCTGTCATTTTTCATTTGCTTATATGGCTTATGGGCTTAGGCAGCCTAATAGCTTTCGCAAAAATACTAAAAATGATGCTAACTAATAGGAGATACCAATCTTTTTTACAAAGAATTATGAAAACGAAGAAAGCTGCCTCCTCGATGGAAGCAGCTTTCCTATTTTTTATTCTATAAGATACTTAAAAATTAAGCATTTACAGAAGCCATGTGAGCGATCAAATCCAATACTTTGTTAGAGTAACCGATTTCGTTGTCATACCAAGAAACAACCTTAACGAAAGTATCTGTCAAAGCGATACCTGCTTTAGCATCAAAGATAGAAGTCAGTGTGCAGCCAAGGAAGTCAGAAGAAACGACAGCGTCTTCTGTGTAACCCAGGATACCCTTCAATTCATTCTCAGAAGCTTTCTTCATAGCTTCGCAGATTTCTGCATACTTAGCTGGTTTAGCCAAGTTAACTGTCAAGTCAACAACAGAAACATCCAAAGTCGGAACACGCATTGAGATACCAGTCAGTTTGCCATTCAATGAAGGGATAACCTTACCAACAGCCTTAGCAGCACCAGTAGAAGAAGGGATGATGTTGCCAGAAGCAGCACGACCACCACGC
>DAIUBN010000130.1:0-8587 GCA_036846645.1 Bacteroidaceae bacterium
AGCACATGTCGAAGACATCCCGCTTACTTGGTGATTACGTCATATCACTGCGTTTCACATCGAAGATGTCACACTTCATATCATTTCTTCCCCTGAAGCAATGACGAACCTGTCAACAAGTCTTTTTAAGAAAAAAGTTAAAAAAATTATGACTAAAAGGACTATCTTTGTAATAGATTCATTATATTTGCAACCCGTAAGGGGTTCTCATATTAAGAGAACACCAGAATTTGCAACTCTTCATCACAGACTTTTCAATATTCTTTTGTTTGCTCTATCTACAACCGACGTGTCTAACGTTGTGAGATATATTTGTGTGGTAATTTCGGAGTAGTGTCCCATGCCTTCACTAATTATTGATAGAGGGACATTTTTTTCTTTGGCAATACTTGCCCATGAATGACGTGCTACATAGAGCGTAAGTGGTATGTTGATGCCAACTTTGGCCGCCACCTTTTTTAATCTTCTATCTATCTGCTTGAGTGCCTGATGGTATTGCTTTCTTTCGTCTGCTCCTTTGCTTCTGATGATGGGAAGCATGTAGCAGGTATCGTTATCATTATATTTCTTCACGATTTCGTCCATCTGCTTTTCCCAAAGGAAAGTGAGGCGCTGGCCTGTCTTCTTGCGGCAGTAGGATACCGAACCATTCTGCAAATCGCTTTTCTTTAAGAATGCGATGTCAATAAACGACATGCCACGGGTATAGAAACTGAAAAGAAAGATATCGCGAGCGAAATCGAGATTCGGATTGGTTGTAAGATCCAGCTGCCTGATTTTCTTGATACAATCGAGCGGTATGGCTCGTTTCACTGTCTTGTCGATGCCGGTATATACATGTTTGAAAGGTTTTTTGTCAGTAGTATATCCACGCTCGACAGCTAAGTTGTATACGGTGCGCAGGATGCGCAGATAGAAAGAAGAGCTATTTCTCACCAGACCTTTTTCCTTGAGATAGGATTCATAAAGTTCCATCAAATCGGCATCTAAGGCTTCAAAGCACAGATCCTCACCCTTTCGAAACGCAGAAAAGCTATTGAGTGTAGAGTTATAGGTTTGTGCTGTCCGCACCCTTCTTTGCTGTCTGAGCTTTTTGATCTGACTATTGATGAAACTGAATACACTTTCGGCAGGTGGGGTATGGATAAAGGCACTGACAATATCGTCGGCAGTATATTCTAACCCTTTTTGTTCCATGCCGTTGATAATGGCCTGCAACTGCCTGATCTCCCAGTTGGTCTTGTCGCGGATGAGAAGCAGATATTCTTTTCTGCTGCTGTCGGTTTTGATATCAAGCGTGGATAATCTGTCGTCCCATTCGTCGGTATAGATTTGATAACCCGACTTGATGAGTCTTGTTGTTCTGTGATGTATCACTTGATAATTCAATACTCCCTCTTTGCCAGGTGCTGTAGAAGGACGAAATTTCAATCTAATTGATGCCATTGCGGTAATAATTTTAATTATGGTAACTTTGATTTTGCTATATAATATATTCTTTATAACCTTTCTCAAAAGAAATAAATGATAAAATAGCATGAATCTGGTACTTCGTCACTTAATAATATCACCTTGCAGTATTGGACATATTTTGCCCACGGAAGATTCACACGGATTTTACACGGATTAAATTCAGAAATTCATTTAGTCATCCAACGAGTACAATTGGTACCAACGAAAACAATAAACAACAATTAATATCATTTTCTTAATATATCATCCGTGGTTAATCCGTGCTAATCCGTGCCTATCCGTGGGAGACAAAAAAAAGGGAGCGAATTGAGCTCCCTAATAGTATCACCTTGCGGTGTTGGACATGTTCTCACCTAACTTCCTAGTTTTTGTAAACCAGCTCTTGTTTGTTCGCATCGTAATCTACCACGATGGTCTTGCTACGATCTACCTGCTGGGCAATGAGTTTCTTAGACAAATCGTTGAGCAGATAACGCTGAATAGCTCTCTTCACCGGACGGGCACCAAACTCAGGATCGAATCCGGCTTGTGCGAGGAAGCCGATTGCGGCATCGGTGAGTTTGAGGTCGACACCATTGCTCTTGAGCATCTTCTCTACACTACCGACCTGCAAAGTCACAATCTGACGAATCTGCGGTTCGGTAAGCGGCAAGAACATGATGGTCTCGTCTATACGATTGAGGAACTCGGGACGGATGGTTTTCTTCAACATTTCCATGACGTGTTGCTTGGTCTCATCGACTATCGCGTCGTGGTTGCTGCCATTCATCTTCTCCATCTGACTCTGAATGTACTGACTACCCAGATTAGAGGTCATGATGATGATGGTATTCTTGAAGTTGACTACCCTACCCTTATTATCGGTGAGCCGACCATCGTCGAGCACTTGCAACAAGATGTTGAATACATCGGGATGTGCCTTCTCTATCTCATCGAAGAGCACTACGGAATATGGTTTACGACGTATGGCTTCGGTGAGCTGTCCACCTTCGTCATATCCTACATATCCGGGAGGCGCTCCTACCAGCCTAGATACACTGAACTTCTCTTGATACTCACTCATATCGATACGTGTCATCATCGACTCATCATCGAACAAGAACTCGGCAAGTGCCTTGGCCAGTTCGGTCTTGCCCACGCCGGTGGTACCGAGGAAGATGAACGAACCGATAGGACGTTTCGGATCTTGAAGTCCGGCACGACTACGGCGTACGGCATCAGATACAGCCTGAATTGCTTCGTCCTGCCCGACTACCCGTTTATGGAGTTCGTCTTCGAGATGCAACAGTTTCTCTTTTTCGCTCTGCAACATCTTGCTCACCGGTATACCGGTCCAGCGAGATACCACTTCGGCAATATCATCTTCGTCGACCTCTTCCTTAATCATAGCGTTGCCGCCCTGTGTCTCGTGAAGTTTCTGCTGCGTCTCTTCTATCTCTTTATTGAGCTGTTGCAACTTACCATAGCGTATCTCGGCCACCTTGCCGTAGTCGCCATCATGTTCGGCTTTGTCGGCTTCGAACTTCAGTTGTTCTATCGTCACCTTATTCTGCTGAATCTTGTTGACGAGTGCTTTCTCTGCCTGCCATTTGGCTTTGTACGAACTCTCTTGCTCTTTGAGTTCGGCCAATTCTTTGGCCAGCTGTTGCAACTTCGGTTCGTCACCTTCGCGCTTGATAGCTTCGCGTTCTATCTCGAGTTGTTTAATTTTACGCGATATTTCATCGAGCTCTTCGGGCACCGAGTCGACCTCCATTCTCAACTTGGCAGCAGCCTCATCCATCAGGTCGATAGCCTTATCGGGCAAGAAACGATCGGTGATATAACGATCGCTTAACCTTACGGCAGCTATGATAGCATCATCTTTGATACGGACATGGTGATGGTTTTCGTAACGCTCTTTCAATCCACGAAGGATAGAGATACTGTCGAGTACCGAAGGCTCATCTACCTGAACAACCTGGAAACGACGTTCGAGAGCCTTATCCTTTTCGAAGTACTTCTGATATTCATCGAGTGTTGTGGCACCGATAGCACGCAGTTCGCCACGTGCCAAAGCCGGTTTCAAGATGTTGGCAGCATCCATCGCACCCTCACCACCGCCGGCACCTACCAGCGTGTGAATTTCATCGATAAACAAGATGATGTTGCCTTCGGACTTCTTTACCTCATTAATTACCGATTTGAGTCGCTCTTCGAACTCGCCCTTATACTTGGCACCAGCAATCAGCGCACCCATAACGAGCGAGAACACTTGTTTGTTCTTCAAGTTCTCGGGCACATCGCCACGAACGATACGACGAGCAAGTCCCTCGACAATAGCAGTCTTACCGGTACCAGGTTCTCCTATTAATATAGGGTTGTTCTTGGTACGACGGCTCAATATCTGAAGTACACGACGAATTTCTTCGTCACGTCCTATCACCGGATCGAGCTTACCATTGCGGGCAGCGGCAATCAAGTTGATAGCATATTTTTCGAGCGACTGGTAGTTGTCTTCCGACGACTGCGAAGTCACCTTCTCCCCTTTTCTTAGTTCGTCGATAGCTGCACGAGTCTCACGTTCGGTGAGCCCTGCATCTTTCAATATCTGTGAAGCCGTACTACTAACTGTAAGCAATGCCAGCAACACAAACTCGAGTGATACAAACTGGTCGCCATTCTTCTGAGCATACTCCTCGGCCTTATCGAGCACCGCATTCGATTCGCGGCTCAAATAAGGTTGTCCGCCCGATACCTTCGGGTACGACTCGATCTGCTTGTCGATGACCATAGCCACTTGACGAGCATTGGCTCCCAGTTTCTGAAAAATGAAGTTGACGACATTCTCGCCCACTTTCATCACAGCACTGAGCAAATGCGGAGTCTCGATAGCCTGTTGGCCACGGCTCTCTACAAGTTTAACAGCCTCCTGAACTGCCTCTTGCGATTTAATTGTCAATTTATCAAAGTTCATATCTTTGTTCTCCTTTCAATCTTTTAGTTTTAATCATTACGAAAATAGAAGGACAAAACACAAACCAAGTCATCAAACGGGCCATAACGATAACTTTTGAATGACAGATTTGCTTAATACGCGACAAAAAGACAGAATAAGAAAAACAGTTTATTTTGATGTTACCAAAGTTTACACTATCTTTGCTATCAATTAAATTAATTACTAACAAACATGAAACGATTATCACTATTAATCCTTAGCTTTTTAATTATCACAGTGTCTTGCTTTGCACAGCAAGCCAAGTATGTATTCTTCTTTATCGGTGACGGTATGGGAGTCAATCAGGTGCACGGTACAGAGATGTATCTAGGAGAGTTGCAAAACAAAATTGGTATCAGTCCGCTACTATTCACACAGTTTCCGTATATGACTGTAGCTACGACATTCTCGGCTTCTTCGGGTGTCACCGATTCGGCTGCCAGTGGTACCGCTCTGGCAACAGGGTATAAGACAAAGAACGGAACATTGGGTCTTAAGCCCGATCTAAAGACTCCGGTGAGCAGTGTTGCCGTGTGGGCAAAGCAAGCAGGAAAGAGAGTCGGCGTGTGCACCACTGTAGGTGTAGACAATGCCACTCCAGCAGCATTCTACGCTCACCAGGTGAGCCGCGACAGTTATTATCAGATTGGCTTGGACTTGATTAAAGCCAAATTCGACTATTATGGAGGTTCGGACTTCGTTCAACCTACTGACAAGGAGAATCCGCAAGCAGAGAATCTGTATTCGTTGTCAGAGAAAGCCGGATTCACGATTGCAAGAGGTTATAAAGAATATCTACAGAAATCGAAAACGGCAAAGAATATGATTCTGCTTCAGCCTAAAGAAGCGAAAGACATAGAGGAGTTTCCATACGCTATAGACCGTCAAGAGGGTGATATGACATTGGAAGAACAAACCAAAGCCGGACTCGACTTCTTGATGAAAGACAACAAGAAAGGCTTCTTCTTTATGGTAGAAGGAGGTAAAATAGACCATGCTTGCCACGGCAACGACGGTGCAGCCATGGTGCAAGAAGTGGTAGACTTTGACAACGCTATACGCATAGCCTACAATTTCTATAAGAAACATCCAAAAGAAACACTCATCGTAATCTCTGCCGACCACGAAACAGGCGGTATCGTATTGGGCAACGGCAAATACTCTATCAACCTGAAAGCATTGGCTTCGCAGAAAGTAAGCCAAGTGAAATTTACAGAGATAGTAGAGAATATGCGCAAAGAGAATAACAACCATGTGACTTGGGAGATGATGCAACAAGCATTGAAGAAATACTTCGGTTTCTGGGACACCATCAAACTGAATACCGACCAAGAATATGCCATCAAGAAAGCATACGAAGCCAGCTTCGCTACTTCTAATGCAAAGATGGATGAGAATATGTATTCCAAGAATGAACTCGTAGCTGCCGCTGCAAGAAAGATTATCAATGACATAGCCAACATCAGTTGGGCCAGCTATTCGCACTCAGGCGGATATGTACCGGTATATGCCATTGGTGCAGGCGCCGATCTATTCCATTCGAGAACAGATAACTCCGAACTGCCTAAGAAAATTGCCAAGGCAGCCGGATATGTTATCAAAACAATCACCAAGTAGCATTAATATGTGACATCTCCGATGTGAAACGCACCACAATATCATTATCACCAAGTAGCCGGAACGTTTTCAACGTTTGCCTACATGGTGCTTCTTATGGTATTTCCTCTCACGAGGAATTTTGGTGCAGCTGTTTTGTATGGACTGTTGTTGGTATAAACAATAAGAGCCTGCTGCCTTGGATAAACCAGCGACTCCAGAATACGCCGTGAGGTGTTACACTTTAAGAAGCACCATGTAGGCAAATCTCGAAGAGATTCCGGCTACTTGGTGTTAATGTCGTCACAGGCGTTGCACGTCGACGACGTCCCATTTCATATCATTTCCGTCTAAATTGACGAAGAACCAGTTGAACGATACAAATCTATACCAAGATACTTCAAAGACAATTTGATTTCATCGTAAGTGAGTGTATCGTTCAACCCTTTTTTTATGTCTGCGAGTCCGAGAGAATGGTTATCTCTATGAGCCATAAACTCTTTCACTTTATCAATCTTATCTTGACTTATAAGAGCAGTGATACTCACTTTTCCACTTTGACAATATGGTGCAAGATGGCTGAGGATTGTAGATTGAGCTAATCCGCGTTCTGATGCTATCTGGTAAACACTCATACCTTCGGCAAACAGATTGTAAGATATTTCTGCAGATGGGATTCTTGGTTCTTTCTTTTCTTTGGCTTTGTGCGTCTTTTTCTTAGCTCCCTTCGTATCATCGCCCAGCACGCCAAGCAGAATCTTGGCCTTTGTATTGAGATAATCTGAAATTGTGAACAGCCTGTCCTCGCTCGACTCATAAGTCAACATCTTAGACTTAAAAGAGAGTGCTTCACCTAATGCCGCATAACGCTCTTTTGCCCGTTTTTGCAATACTTTATTATCTGTCGCAATCACTGTACGAGCATAGAGTGCAACGTAATCTACCAACTGATCTCTGAAATAGGTAGCAGCAGCATGGATGCGCTCCTGCATCTTCGGGTTCAAAATATCACCACCCGACTGATAGAAGACATGGGTATATTGTGCCTCAAAACGAGAAGCCAAGTTGACCAGATCTAACAAGCGAGGATTCAATGCCTTATAATCGTCCAAAAGTTCGGAATACTTATGATAGAAATGCTCGTCGAGCAACCGAACCATCATGCCATAAGCCTGCATGATAGATTGAAAGCTGAACAATTCTTTAAGCAGATGGAGCGTATAAGATTTCTGCAGCTCCATGACGACATTTCGGTTAGGGATATGCTGTTCGTACTCCCGATTGAAAGCATCGACCTTATCGTCACAGATAATTGCACCGCTACGAAGTGGCGAACCCAGCACCAAGCCCTCGAGCGTCTTGCAACGGCTCAATGCCACGTAGGTTTGCCCATGAGCAAAAGAATTTTGAGCATCGATAATAGCATGTTCGAAAGTCAACCCCTGGCTCTTGTGGATAGTAATAGCCCATGCCAAGCGAATAGGATACTGTTTGAAGGTTCCTTCTACCTGCTCGGTAATTTCTTTGGTATCTTCGTTGAGCACATACTTCGTGTTGGACCACTCTTCGGGCACGAGTTGAAATGCATGATTGTCTGTCTTATTGCGAACAAAGATACTGTTCTGAGCCACTTTCACCACCTCGCCAATCATGCCATTGTAATATCGTTTCTCGCCCGAACTATCGTTCTTGACAAACATAATCTGAGCTTCCTCTTTAATGGTCAGTTGCAAATCCGTAGGATAAGAATATTCGGGGAAAGTACCCGTCACTTCGGCCATAAAGCTATAAGAAGGCGTATTGAGCATCGCCAATTCTCTATCGTTCACTACTTGAGCCTGATAATTGTGAGTAGTCAGACGAATATAATCTTGGTCTTTGGGTGGCATAAAATTGGGAATATAACGCATATTGAGAGCAGCAAGTGTAGACTCATCTGCCTTATTCTCACGCACCTTATTGAGCAGCGACAAGAAATTATGATCTTGCTGACGATAAACGGTCTTCAACTCTATCGTCATGTATTCTGTCTGTTTCAGAGCCAAGCTAGAGAAGAAATAAGGAGAATCATAAAAGGGGCTCAACATACTCCATTCCTCGTCTTTGGCCACAGGAGAAAGCTGTTGCACATCACCAATCATCAGTAGCTGCACGCCACCAAAGGGTTTATCCCAATCACGATAACGTCGCAACACATCATCGACAGCATCAAGCAAATCGGCACGAACCATACTGATTTCATCAATGACAAGCAAGTCCATACTCCTGATAATATTGACTTTCTCTTTAGAGAAGCGATAATGCATAGTGCCCGACTTGAATGTAATATTGGGCACGAAAGGAGTGAATGGCAATTGAAAGAAAGAATGAATTGTGACACCACCAGCATTGATTGCAGCAATACCGGTAGGCGCAACCACTACCATCCGCTTAGGCGAACGTTCTTTGAGTGTTCTAAGGAAAGTAGTCTTTCCTGTGCCCGCCTTCCCCGTAAGAAAGAGATGCGTGCCTGTATTTTCTATGAATTGCCAAGCTAGACTC
>DAIUBN010000131.1:0-3037 GCA_036846645.1 Bacteroidaceae bacterium
GTTGGTAGATTTTGCCCGTCGCAAGAATATTGTCATTGTCAACGACAATCCTTATAGTTTTATTCTCAACGACAAGCCAATCAGTATACTCGAAATGCCAGGAGCCAAAGATTGTTGTATCGAATTCAATTCGATGAGCAAGAGTCACAATATGCCAGGCTGGCGTGTCGCTATGTTGGCATCGAACGCACAGTTCGTACAGTGGGTTCTTAAGGTAAAGAGCAATATAGATAGTGGTATGTTTCGTGCCGTGCAACTTGCAGCTGCAACAGCACTCGAAGCCGACCGTGATTGGTACGACGGGAATAATGCCAATTATCGTAGCCGCCGTCAGCTAGCCGGAGAAATAATGGATGCACTTCATTGCACTTACGATAAAAGTCAGGTTGGCATGTTCCTTTGGGGTAAGATACCTGCTATATATAATAAGGTAGAAGACCTCACCGAAAAGATACTTCAAGAAGCTCGGGTTTTTATCACCCCTGGTTTTATTTTCGGCAGCAATGGCGAACGTTTTATTAGAATTTCACTTTGTTGCAAGAATGACAAGCTCGAAGAAGCATTGGCGAGAATCAAGAAATTATAGGGCATATAAATCTATAAGAGGTATATGAACTTATAATCCCAATATAAAAAAACAATTAAAAACTCAATACAATGGAATTAGAACCAATTAATCTACCTGGCGTCTCAATGGAACGTCCACTAGTAATAGCCGGTCCTTGCAGTGCAGAGACCGAAGAACAAATCATGAATACGGCTCGCGACCTATCTGCCAAAGGCATCAAGATACTTCGTGCCGGAATTTGGAAACCACGTACCAAACCAGGTGGCTTCGAAGGTGTAGGTGTTGAAGGACTGCAATGGCTTAAGAAAGCCAAGAAAGAATATGGTATGTATACTGCTACCGAAGTAGCTACCAAAGATCATGTTTTCGAAGCTTTAAAAGCCGGCATCGATATCCTTTGGATTGGTGCCCGCACATCTGCCAACCCTTTTGCGGTGCAAGAAATTGCTGATGCACTGAGAGGAGTAGATATTCCGGTATATATCAAGAATCCTGTCAATCCAGATCTCGAACTTTGGATTGGTGCTTTGCAACGTCTCAATAATGCCGGCATCAAACGACTTGGTGCTATTCATCGTGGTTTCAGTACTTACGACAAGACGATTTATCGCAATACACCTCAATGGCAGGTTCCTATCGAACTGCGTCGTCGCATTCCCGAGCTGCCTATTCTTTGTGACCCAAGTCATATCGGTGGCAAGCGCGAGTTGGTTGCCCCTATCTGTCAGCAGGCTATGGACTTGAATTTCGACGGATTGATTATCGAGTCTCATTGCGATCCTGATAAGGCATGGAGTGATGCCAAGCAGCAGGTTACTCCCGAAGTATTGGATTACATTCTTAATATGCTGGTCATTCGTAAAGAAACTCAATCTACCGAAAATCTTACCGAACTACGTAAGCAGATTGATGAATGCGATGATAATCTGATTGAGATATTAGCTAAGCGAATGAGAATATGCCGTGAAATCGGAACTTATAAGAAAGAGCATGATATCACTGTGCTACAGACTGCTCGTTACCGTGAGATTATCGAAAAGCGTGGTTTGCAAGGCGCTCAATGCAATATGGATGCTAAGTTTGTAGAAGATGTGTTCGAGGCTATTCATGCCGAATCGGTTCGCGAACAGATGGAAATTATCAATAAATAATAAAGATAGATTATAATGAAAATTCTGATATTAGGAGCCGGAAAGATGGGCTCGTTCTTCAATGACGTTTTGAGTTTCGATCACGAGACAGCAGTCTATGATACCAATCCGCAGCAGTTGCGCTTTGTATATAATACCTATCGCTTCACAAAGCTCGAAGAAATCAAAGAGTTTCAGCCCGAGCTGCTCATCAATGCTGTGACTATCAAGTATACTTTGCAGGCTTTCAAAGATGTGCTGCCCTATCTTCCAAAAGACTGTATCATTAGCGATATCGCTTCTGTAAAAACAGGATTGAAGCGCTTCTATAAAGAATGTGGCTTTCGTTATGTTTCTTCTCACCCGATGTTCGGACCTACTTTTGCTTCTCTCAACAATTTGAGTACAGAGAATGCTATCATCATCAGTGAGAGTGATCATCTCGGCAAGATATTCTTTAAAGACCTCTATCAGGGACTCAACCTCAATATCTTTGAGTATACTTTCGAACAGCATGACGAAACTATCGCCTATTCGTTGTCAATTCCGTTTGTTTCTACTTTTGTTTTCTCGGCTATTATGCAGCATCAGGATGCACCGGGTACAACATTCAAAAAGCACATGGCAATAGCAAAGGGCTTGCTTAATGAGGATGACTACTTGCTGCAAGAAATTTTGTTCAATCCCCGCACTCCTGTTCAGGTCGAGAAGATTCGTACTGAGTTGAAGATTCTGCTCGATATCATCACTCGTAAAGATGCTGATGCCATGAAGCAGTACTTGAAAAAGATTAGAGCCAATATCAGAGAACACTAAATTTATATGGACCTTAAGGTTGATATGCTTTATAAGTCCTATACAATAAATGAAAGGAAAAAGAAATGAGTAAAATTTATGTCTTATTAGCTCAAGGTTTCGAAACTGTCGAAGCCCTGTCACAAGTAGATGTATGTCGCCGCTGCAAACAAGATGTGACTACGGTCTCTATAGATAATAATTATAGTGTTACTTCATCTCATGGTGTTGAAGTGTATGCAAATCAGCTGATTAAAGATACTGATTTTAGTGATGCTGATGTTATAGTCCTACCGGGAGGATTCCCAGGATACATGAATCTTGCAGAATCTAAAGAGGTAGGTCAAGTCATTACAGCCCATTATCAGTCGGGCAAAATATTGGCTGCTATTTGTGGTGCTCCCTATGCGTTGGCTGTCAATGGAATCGGCAAAGATCGCCGAATCACCTATCATCATAGTATTAAAGACAAAATGACTGGATACGCTTATACCGGAGAGAAGGCTACTATTGATGGCAATCTTATTACTGGTCGTGGTGCTGG
>DAIUBN010000131.1:3137-8516 GCA_036846645.1 Bacteroidaceae bacterium
TGTCAATGGTGTCAGTACCGGTGATGCTGTCAATTATCCTATTGTGATAAAAGCTACAAGTAATAATACGATTACTTTGTCGATAGCCAATTTCTCATTCTCTTCAATGAATTTGGGAAATTTCCTGATCAAAGACTGTAATTGTACTTATGCCAATGGCGTTTATACATTGACCGGCACTACTTCTGTTAGCGTCAATCTTTTGGGAGCTGCTATTGCTTGTCCTACTCAGATTACAGGTACTATTACCAACGACAAAGCTATTCTTTCTATTACGATTACTGTCCCTGGTCTCAATCAGACAGTGATTGTTAATTACACAGGTAGCAAGAACGCTTAATACTGAAATAAAATACCACCGGCATTAGTTCATCATATTGATACTAATGTCGGTGGCGTTTTTTATTATGACGAGAAATGCATCAAGACGATTTTAGGAAAACATTTGGACGTTTCGCCCGATACTTTTAGACGTTTTGGTATATTCTTCAAGACGATTTCTGTACTATGTCAATACGTTTTTTCGGGGATTTGTTACTCTCTTCTCCAGGGACTTTTATCATACTCTATCTTCAGCCTACTGTTGATGATTATCAACGAATTAAGTCAAGTACGACAAAAGTTGGTATATCGCGATATACCAACTTTTGTCGCTTTCAGCCCAACTCCTTATCTTACAGTATTTTTCACTGAAGATAACTGTCGGTGAAAGTCGTAGGAGTAATAGATAACCTTCTATTCACCGGATAACAATGCAGATAGAAATATTTATAAAAAAGAATATTTTTATATCTTTACGTCATATTTTTTCGACTTCTTTCTACTTCATTCGTATACTAAATGAAAACGCAATAGGATATGGATTCAAAAGAGGAACAGCAGATAATAGAGCGATGCCAGCACGGCGACGAAAAGGCTTTTCGTTGTGTAGTGCAAAGCTACCAGCGTATGGTGTTCTCTGTGTCTCTAAGAATGGTGTGCAACGAAGATGCCGCCAAGGATATCGTACAGGAGACTTTTATTCGTGTATGGTTGAATATCCAAAAATATGAACGAGGAAAAGATTTTAAGACATGGATCTACACTATTGCAATAAGGCTTTGTTTGGATACTTTGAAGAAGGATTCATGGGAAGCATTGGATTCCGAGGATGAAACTAGTTTTAATAATTTCGCTAATGAGCAATCACCCGATAAGCATTTGGAAAACAAAGAACTGGTTTCGATAATCAAAGTGTTGGTCCTGAATTTGACTCCTAAGCAAAGGATGGTTTTTACACTCATCTGCTTGGAACACCTCGAAACGCAAGAAGTAGAAAGAATTACGGGCCTTAGTGCCAATAAAATAAAGAGTAACATCTATATAGCTCGCAGAAAGATAAAAGAACAATTAAAACGACTCGGTTATGAATGAAAAGATAGACGATATTATTGATAGACTTCAGGCTCAACATATAGAACTGAAGGGGGCCGATGAATTGACCAATCTAATAATGGACAATCTCCCCCATCAGTCGCAAAATGAAAAAGCTGAAGTTAGAGCTTCTAAAACGAACCATTCTGCCTTAATGGTGATACGATTGATTTCGTCGGTAGCAGCTACTTTACTCATCCTTTTGAGCTTGTGGCAAATCTCAGATCTGTTTACCATTCAAGCTCATAAACAGAATAAGGATTTTGAACAATGTATTGCGAGATATGAAAACGATTATTCTTCGGTAGAGCGTAATAAGGATTTTAATGAAGCTTTTCGGAATTTAGTTCAACTGAGGAAGTCGCATCCATCAATTATTAACCAACTAAAAAACGCATGTTATGAAAAAAAGTAGTCGTATTCTTCTTGTCGCTATTTTATTGGTGAGCTTATTCTCATCTTGCGAAAATAAGGTATCTATGCTTACCGTTATTCATAAAGACGGTTCTTTGCATCGCGAAGTCAGTTTCTTGGCCGACAGTACAGTAATGCGTGGTAAAGATACCTCAAATAAATGTTTTGCGCGAATTTTAGAAAGTAACCAGTGGACCAAGAAATGGAATGCGTCAGAGAAAGATTCAAGAAAAAGTAAACTGATGTGCAAGGCTTCGAGAGATTTTGCATCTGCTAGCGAGATGGCCGAAGCCTATCCGCTAACTATTGGCGGGAAGTCTATTTTAAAGGATTGTAGACTGGAACGACATTTCAAAGGGTTCTATACAGATTATACGTTTTCTGAAACCTATAATGACTTTTCGTCGCTTTTCAAAATTCCTTTGATAAAATATCTCGATAAGGAAGCAGCTTCATATTGGCTCACCGGTAAGCCCAACGTTATGGAAGGCAAGAGTGGATATGAAACTCAGGAATATCTGGAGAATATGAATCGTCAGTTTGACCGCTGGCTCACTGCCAATATTATGAATGATGTTATTGACGTGCTGGTGGATAACTATGATTCTCTAAAAGGTATTCCTATTTCACGAAAAGAGATACTCATCAAACGTGACTCTCTCATCAATTATGCTTCGGAAAAGGGACTTTCACTTGCGAATGGTAGCTTGGGTATCGGACGTACTATTTCAACTTTCTTCCATTCCGACTATTTTATGGAACCTTGCAAAGACAATGGTTTTGTGGATCGTAAGCTACAGAACAAAATTGAATTGATATTTGAAGGTCTTTCTCTCCTAGATGTTGATTACCAACTTACTATGCCTGGCACAAAAATCATTGATTGCGGACAAGGCATTATTAAGGATAATGTCATTAGCTTTCGTTTGACTGGCGTTCGGCTGCTCTCTCGTGACTATACGATTTCAGCCTCTTTCCGATCAACCAATTATTGGGCTTTTATCGTCACATTACTTGTCATTATCATTGCCGTGTGGACTAGTGTGAGATTGAAAAAGAAGTGAATATCATTTTTCTAATCCTCTGGTCTATCTACATGATGTGTTGCAATATGAGAATCTGACTATTTGAAGCTGTTAAAACTGCTACATCAGAACTAAAAAGCTGCTACTGTTCTGACTGCACAAGCATAGTTCTTGTCGTAGCTATTGATGTTTCCTGCACTCAGTACGACTGTCCAGGCTCCTAGATAACTTTTGTCGGATGACGACCAATACATGCCCGAATCTAGACCGATTTTCTCATCTAAATTGCGGCGCGCTCTTTTTACATCGTTGAAATATCCATTATCTAATATTTTAATGTGACCTAGATTCTCAATAATATCATACCACTGACCGATGCTTGGCAAATACCATCCACTCGTTTTGCCTTCTGGTAAACGGAGATCGATTCTACCAAAATAATGAGCTGTGGTGAAAGCATTATTATAATAGTATTTATATTTTGCTCGACAATAGACGTATCCGTCTTTATCCGTTCTACAATCTGACATCTTGGTTATCATTTTGCATTGAAGTGGAGTCTCGTTGACTGTAATCCATCTAAAGCCTTGCCCTTTTTCAGCATCAACCAATGCTACAATCTGACCATGAGTCCAACCGCGGGCACGTTCTTCGGCAGTAGTCTTCAGACTGAATACAACTCCTAAGCACTGTTTCTTTTCCGACAACTCGTGTGAAACACTTCCATCAGCAAAATAATAATCTCCTATTTGCATCTCCGAATAGTCGATAAACTGACTGTCGGAAGAATCATTATTCTGAGCAAACACTCCGAGTGAGAACAGACTCACTACCAGTAAAACGAAATTTCTCATATAAGTCTAAATAATGGTATTTATTCATTAGACGGAGAGGTATGCAAAATGTTGCAAAGAATCAATGATATTATTCTTAGCTCTAATACTCTATCTTTTACTATATACCAATATTGTAACAGCAATGATAATGAAAACGATGCCGAATACTGATGAGAAAGAGAGTTGTTCGCCTAGGAATACAACTCCGACACAGACAGCCGTGAGCGGTTCGAAGGCTCCCATAACGGCGGTACGAGTAGAACCAAGACGTTTGATGGCAAGTATAAGTGCTATGTTGGAAACGACGGTTGGAATCAGAGCCAAGAAAATGAGATGAATGCCCGAAGATATATTTGGAATGCGCTGTATGCCTTGCCCGAATGATTCGGATACTATGATGAGAATAAATAGTCCGAACAACATGACGTAGAAAGTAAGTTTAAGACTGCCCATGCTTCTAACTTTGAGCTGATTGACTGCAACAAGATATATGGCATAGCATACTCCTGAGAATAATACGATGAGCAATCCTATCAAGGCAAAATGACTATCGGCATTGTTTTCGTTAGCCAAACAAGCCACACCACTTACTGCTATAATGATGGCAGAAATCGTTTTTATAGAAAACTTCTCGTGAAAGAAAAGCATCATGATGATAGAAGTGAATACCGGGTACATGAAATGAATAGTAGTGGCTTTACCACTCGACATGAACTGGTAGCTCCAAAACAAGAACAGTGCCGAACCGCAATAAAGTAATGCCAGTAACATCAATCGCCAAACTTCACCAATGCTTATTTTTAATTTCTTATTGCTGAAAATAAGTATCGGTAGAATGAATAAGCAAGAAAAGGCGAATCTGTATATCAATACCGAAATAAAATTCATGCCTTGATTCATCACTGGCAGTGAGAAAAGAGGTATTAATCCGAATGAAACAGCTGACAGAATGGAATAAAGGAATCCTGATAGAACAGATTTACGGGTAACAGTCGACGCGATTGTTGTTTTTTTCATTTCTCTTATATCTTTATTTCAATGCAAAGTTACGATTTCAAATTGAGTAAAGCGCCCTGTATATAGATATTTTGCCGTAAATATTTTGATTTGTAATAATTATCCGCTATTTTTGAGAGATAAAACTAAATGATCATCAATTATGAAGAAGTATTTTGCAGAAATGGTCGGAACGATGGTTCTCGTTCTGATGGGTTGTGGCAGTGCTGTGTTTGCTGGTTCTTACGCTGCTGCTGGTACGGTGGGCGCTGGTGTAGGCACTTTGGGTGTAGCATTGGCTTTTGGTCTGTCGGTTGTTGCGATGGCTTATACTATCGGTGGTATATCAGGTTGCCACATTAATCCAGCTATTACATTGGGTGTTTATCTATCGAAACGAATGAGTGGTAAAGACGCTGCGATGTATATGTTGTTTCAGGTTATAGGTGCTATTATCGGTTCGGCTATTCTTTTTGCTTTAGTTTCTACCGGTGATTTTGTAGGAGGCGGTGTTACTCAGACAGGCGCTAATGCTTGTTCTTCTGGTGTCAGCTTGACGCAGGGATTTATTGCTGAGGCTGTATTCACTTTCATATTTGTATTGGTTGTCCTCGGCACTACCGATTCGAAGAAAGGTGCAGGCAACTTTGCAGGTCTGGCTATAGGTCTGTCGCTCGTATTGATTCATATCGTTT
>DAIUBN010000132.1:0-8381 GCA_036846645.1 Bacteroidaceae bacterium
ACGCGCGATGCTGGTCTCACTGATGATGAGGCTACTAAATTATTACCGCTCTACTTCAAGTTGCAAGATACCAAACGTGCGATGAATGATAAATCTTGGCAATTGGTTCACCAGGGAGACGATGATAATCTTACTGAGGCTCAATACAAAAGTATACTCGACGGTATATCCAACAATCGTATCGCTATCGAGAAGCTCGAAAAGAGTTATAACTACCAGTTTCATAAAGTGATAACATGGAAGAAACTTCTTAGAGTTCATCGGTCAGAGATAAGATTCAACCGTTTCCTTATTCGCCAGATGAGACCGAATGGAGATAATAAATAACTGATACAATATTTTCCTATACCCGCCACAGACATTAGTTTGATGGCGGGTATTTTTTTGCTCGTTTGTCGCTTCTATATTTAATGAATGTTAAATATGGAAGTTTTCATGTTATACTTTTCTCGTTTTTGGCTATTACTAATAAACAAAGGAGAAATAGTATGAATAATACAGACGATATAAAGTTGTTGCTTCGAAAGTATATTTCGAACGATATGGATGCTGCCGATTTGCAATCGTTTCGCCGTTTGATTAATGAGCGTGGTGACGAAGAAATACGTCGTGCTTTGCAGAACGAATGGGAGTCGATGGAGAATGCTGCACCGATAGACGAACATCTCTATAGTAAGATGTTCGGAGAGATAGAACGTCGTACCGAACCACGAAAGCCACAGATGATAGGATGGGGCAGAGGTTTCATGAAATATGCAGCTATTGCCTTATTGGTCATCATGTCGGCTCTTTCTGCTTATCTGTTTATGGACAATCGGCAGATGTCTGCACTCACTGCCGGTCAGATTACAGTGAAGACTGCAGATGGCGAACGTACTACAGTGACACTACCCGATGGAACAACTGTCCGACTCAATTCTAAATCTCAACTCGATTATCAACAAGACTTCGGACTTAAAGACCGTCAGGTGGCTCTCAATGGCGAAGGCTTCTTCGATGTCACTCACAATGCCGAGAAGACATTCATTGTCAACACGCATTTCATTAAAGTTCAAGTTCTTGGTACGAAGTTCAATCTCTATACCTATGAGAATAAAGACCAGGTTGAGATGTCGCTGGTCAAAGGACATGTCAAGGTATCTACCAATCAGATCCCTTATCAGACTGCCGATGTACAACCGAATCAGAAAATCGTCTTCGAGAAGAAGACCGGCAAGATGCAACTTGTAGAAACCGACAACCAACTCGAAACAGCGTGGATGTCGCACGACTTGGTATTCCATTCCGAACCGCTTCGTGTTGTTCTCGATTGTGTTGGTCGTAAGTTTGGCGTCAATATCAAAGCTGATAAAGCATTCAATATGAACGATACCTATACCGGCATGTTCGACGAAACAAATATCCGTGAAATTATGGAGATACTCAGTATCCATTACAATTTCAATTATCAGATGAAGGGTAACAGTGTATATATCAATCAAACCAAATAATTGTTTAACTCTAAAACAACAGTTCAATATGAATACAACATAATTTACCATAAAGAGAAGTGCCAAAGAATGGGCAAGATTCTTCGGCACTGATAAGTCGACTAGGTTCGATTCATCTTCAGAGAGATAATAATAAACCCCAATCAACTAAAATATTTTAATCTTAACAGTATGAAATATGAATATACTTCAATGCGAAACAAAGATAATAGATTAAATCTTATCTTTGGTCTCTTAGCCTTGTTTTTTTTCATGGCTTCTCCACTGCTTTCGAATGCTCAGAATGCTAAAGTCAACATCTCCTTAGAAAATGCATCGCTCAAACAGTTGTTTGCCTCAATAGAAAAGCAAACCAATTATACTTTTTCTTATCGCGATGCCGAAATACAAGGTAAAGACGCTGTTACTATCACTGCCAAACGTCAATCTGTAGCTTCGGTGCTTCGTGAGGTGTTGCCTACCCGTCGTTTGCAATATACGATGGTAGGCAATAAGATATTGATTACTCCACGACAGGAAAAAACTGTTATCCGTCAAGAAGCTCCCAAAAACAAAATCACAGGGAGGGTAAGAGGAACGGTTTTCGAGTCGGACGGCCAGCCGCTCATCGGAGCTACGGTCCGCGAAGAAGGTACAAACGTAGGCACCACAACCGATGTGAACGGTGCCTTTTCCTTGCCGGTTGACAAAGAATATACCAATATCGTAGTTTCTTATATAGGCAAGAAAGATGCTCGTTATCGTCTTAAAGTAGGTGGCAACATGAAGGCTACTCTCGAAGATGATGTACAGAACCTCAACGATGTTGTCGTTACCGGTTATCAGACCATCTCAAAAGAACGTGCCACCGGTTCGTTTGCCAAAGTCACTTCCGAACAACTCGAAAAGAAACGTTATAGCGATCTATCTACGATGCTCGAAGGCGAAATCGCAGGTTACAATTCTTCTTCCAATTTGATTCGTGGTACTACTACAATGAATGGTGTCACCAATCCACTTTATGTTATCGATGGCTTTCCAATAGAGAACACCCGTTATGATGAAAATGGTAGCTTGCAAGAAAGTGTTCCGAATATCAATCTAGAAGATATCGAGAGCATCACAGTATTGAAAGATGCCGCCGCAGCCAGTATCTATGGTGCTCGTGCTGCCAATGGTGTAGTGGTTATCGTCACCAAGAAAGCCAAGAACAACAAACTTTCTATTTCTTTCTCTTCCAACGTAACACTTCATCCTTATTCTTTCTATAAAGATCGTCTGGCAAATTCGGCTACTATGGTCGATTTGGAGAAAGAATGGGCTTCTTCCAATCCCAATCTTCAAGGTAGCGATGTTTCGTCATACGCTAAGTCTTTGTTAGAGAATAATGCTTATACCTCTCAGGGTATTCAGGCTTTACTCAATTATTATGCCGGCAACACCACGCAGAACGTTGCCGATGCTACTTTGCAGAAACTGGCTTCGCAAGGCTATCGTTACTATGATGATGTAGCGAAGTATGCCAAGCGTGATGCTCTCTATCAACAGTACAATCTGACTTTCGGTAAGTCGTCAGATAAGAATAACTTTATGGGTTCTGTATCTTATCGCAACAATAAGTTCAACGATAAGTATACCAACGATGATTCTTTCGGGTTCGACTTGAAGAACTCTCTCGATATTACTTCTTGGTTGAAGTTTGATATTGGTTCTTATACCTATTATAAGAAAGGCAATACTCAATCTTATAGTGCTCTGAGTCCTTGCTATAGCTATATGCCTTACGATGGTTTGGTCAATGACGATGGCACTAACTTCACCAAGACAGCGGCTTCGCGCTATTCGGCAAGTACGATGTCGATAATCAATGACAACGGACTCTATAATATGGATATCACTCCGTTGGACGAATTGGGACGCAACGTAAAACACACTCGCAACTTCATCAACAGAACATACGGAAAGCTGGGCATTACTTTCACCTCTCATATCAAGTACGATTTGATGTATCAGTATGAGTATGCCTACGATAAATCTAATCTTCTTTATGATAAGAACTCTTACCATGTTCGCAGTCTGGTCAATCAGTATGCTACCGCCGATGGTAATGGAACCAAGTTTAATATTCCTTATGGCAATATCTATTACCGCGAGAATCAAACTTCGAAAGCATATACTTTCCGCCAGCAGTTGAACTACAATCAGACTTTTGCAGATAAACATAATGTCACCGTACTTATCGGTCACGAAGTTCGTCAGACCAAGTTGGATTATGACAATAATACACTCTACAACTACGATCCTGATATGTTGTCGTTCTCTATGGTAGATGCTGCGACATTGGCTGGCGTCTATGGTCTGATGGGTGGTAGTAGTTTCTCTCAGAGAAATATAGCATACAATCGCTATACCGACGACCGTTTTATCTCTTTCTATGGCAACGGCGCCTATTCTTACGACGATAAGTATATGGTATCTGGTAGTATTCGTTGGGATCGTTCCAATCTTTGGGGTACTAACTCTAAGTATCAGAAGAAACCTATCTGGTCGGTTGGTGCCGGTTGGAATATTGATAGAGAATCTTTCTTCAAAGTGCCTTGGGTCAATCGCCTGAAACTTCGTTTCTCTTATGGTATCGGTGGTAACATTGCCAAGAATGCAGCTCCTTATATGACTGCAAGCTATTCCGAAAACAATAATATCGGTGCTATTCAAGGCTATGTAGTTGGGCGTCCTAATCCTTCTCTTCGTTGGGAGAAGACAACCACAACCAATATCGGTCTGGACTTCTCTATCTTGAAAAATCGCTTGAATGGTTCTATCGAATACTACAACAAGATGGGTACCGACTTGCTTGCCAACACAATGGGTATTCCTACCGAAGGTTTTGGTTACGACACTTATATGATAAACAACGGTAAGATGCGCAACCGTGGTGTTGAGGTCACTTTGGATGCCAATGTACTGCACAACAAAGATTTCGATTTGAACGTGATGGCTACTTATAGTTACAACAAGAATAAGGTGACCTACGTCAATGTTAAAGCTCCGTTCTATGTATTGCAACTCGACTATCCATCTGCTTATCCTATCGTAGGCAATCCTTACTCTTCGGTTTATGCCTATCGTTGGGCTGGTCTGAGCGATAAAGGTCTGCCTCAGGTATATAATGCTGAAGGCAATGCTACAACAAGCAACCCGTCCGATTTGAATGCAATTGTTTATGCCGGTACAACCGAGCCTACTACCAATGCTTCTCTCAATTTGTCTATGCGCTACAAAGATTTTGATTTCTCTTGCCTTTGGGTTTATAGAGGAGGTCACAAGTTGCGTAATACCGACTTGCCAATGTTGACTAACGAATGGAATGGCGTACTTTATAGCTACGTCACTTCTCTTGGGCCAGTCAATGCCGGCATCGCCAATCGTTGGAAGAAAGCGGGCGACGAGAAGACAACGAATATACCACGTGCCGTATTTGCAGAAGATCCTGATTTCAGTTCGGATAGCTATTCAATCTATAGTTACGCTGATATTAATGTGATAGATGCTTCTGTACTTCGTTTGGCCAATCTTTCTTTGTCCTATCATCTGCCACAGCAATGGTTGCGTAAGATTTGTCTGAGCAATGCCAAGCTCCAATTCAATATGGAGAATGTACTGACTATTGCCAAAAGTAAGGCTGCCAAATATATGCTTGGCGGATATACTGCTCCCAACTATGTATGGGGATTGTCTTTTGAATTTTAAATGAAAGGAGAAATGAAAATGAAAAAGAATTATTATATCATTATAAGCTGCTTGTTACTCAATGTCATGTTCAGCTCTTGTAGCGGTTATCTCGACAATCTGCCAAAGGGTGAGAAAATACCTACCACGCTTGCCGATTTCTCTACGATGCTCAATTATGAGTATGGCGTTCATCGTGAAGATGTAACTCAGGCTATCATTCTGCTCAACGATCGTTATGTCAGTCCTTCTTATCTCAACTATTATCCTATGTGGTCTGCCAATTATTTTTGGGATACTACTGCCGATAGGGTCAAACTCAATAAAAGTGATGAAGGTACTTACTATAATGCCTATGGTGCCATCTCTACTTGCAATCTGGTGCTCGAAAATGTGGCTTCTTCTACCGATGGAACAGAGGCAGAGCGCAACATTGTTGCTGCTCAGGCCCGACTGATTAGGGCGATGAGATATTTCACATTGGTGAATTACTATTCGAAGACTTATAATGCTTCTACTGCCGATACAGATGGTGGTGTACCATTGATTACCAGTGCCGAAGTGGGTGCTTCTTTTACGCAACCCAGTGTGAAGGCCATTTATGATTTCATTCTCGAAGATATCAATACAGCCTTGCCCAATCTACCCGATAAGGCTTCCAATATCTTGTTGCCATCCAAAGGTGCTGGCTATGCTTTTGCTGCCCGTGTCTATCTTCAGATGAGCGATTATACCAATGCTCTGTCAAATGCCGAAAAAGCGCTTGCTGCCAATAGTATGCTCTACGATTGGAATACGTTCTATACAGCCAATCAAACCTTGCTGGATAATGCAACAAAGTATCAATCTATTCCTTCTCCAATGGGTTTTGACTATGTAGAAAATTACAATTTCTGTCACGCTTCTGCTTCTTATGCTTCATCCGAAAGTCAATTGCGTGTAGATCGTGGTACAAAGTTCGAAGATGGCGATATTCAGTTCAAATGTAGATGGAAGAAACGTACCGTAGGTGCCAATACTTATTATCAGAGCAATCTATCGGGTTACTTCAATAAAGGCGGTATGACTACCACAGAGGTCTATCTGATTAAGGCAGAATGTCTGGCACGTACCGGCAAAATCTCTGAGGCGATGACAGTGCTGAACACTGTTCGCAAGGCCAAAATCTTGACTTCTCAGTACGCCGATCTTACTGCTACTACCGAGGCTCAGGCTATCGAGTACATCCGTCGAACCAAAGATAATGCAATGATTCAGACTATCGTTCCGTTCTGTGATAACCGTCGCTACAATTTGGAGTCGGCTTATGCTCGTACACTTACTAAGACAGAAGGCGGCAAAGAATATACTCTCGCCCCCGATTCTTATATGTGGACTATGCCTTTCCCGCAAGGAGCAACAGAAAATCCTGGTAACGGTACGCTCACTCAGAATGTAGAGAAGTAGGCATCTTATAGTCTCACTTGTCAATACATTTTAATTATTCTGTCGTTCCACAACCGTGATTCGATCAACTCACGGTTGTGATTCGATCAACTCATATATGTGATTCGACCGAATCACGGTTGTGGAACGATAAAATGATAAAGAATTTTCAATTCAATAAACAAATATAAATCAAACAAAGATGAAAAAGTTAGCATCTCTGGTATGTGTAATGTTGCTTGTCGCATTCTCATGCTTTGCTCAAAAAAATTATATTATCAGCGGACAAATAGCTGGTCTGAAAGATGGTTCTGTTCTTCAATTGATAGAAAAGTCGCATAATGATAACAAACCTTTCAATACGGCTACTGTAAAAGGTGGAAAATTCGTTTTTAAAGGTACACAGAAAGATCCTCGTGGTGTGTTGATGACAATAAAAAATGGATACGGCGCTTATCCGTTTATCTTGAACAATAGTAAGATTACGATGACTGGTAAAGCAGTGGCTACTACGGTAGAAGGCAAAGATTCTTACGATTTTCAAATCGTAACGAAAGGTAGTCCGTTGACCGACCAATATGTGAAGAAAGTCAGCGTGCGCAAAGAACTTGATCAAATGTACAATGCCAAGAGTCAAAAGTATAGCAAATTGTGGGATAGTTATTATGCTGCTTGCAAACAAAAAGATTCTGTATTGATGAAAAAGATTGAACAGAGTGAAGAGTACAAAGCAGCCAACGAAGCCGAAGCTAATTTCTTTAAGACTGTAGAACAAAAATATGCTCAGGTTATTCGTGATAACAAAGATTCTTGGTGGGGACCGTTCTTGATGGAAGATCTTTGGAACTATTTTGATGATTCTGCCAAACCTTATTATAATATGTTGAGCACAACAGCCAAAAATTCTTATTATGGCAAGATGGTCCAGAAAGAATTGTTCCCTACAGACTTTACAGGCAAACCGGTTCCTAAGTTTACATTGACAGACCAAGATGGTAAATCAATAACATTGGCCGAACTAGGCAAAGGTAAGAAATATACAATCATTGATTTCTGGGCATCATGGTGTCATCCTTGCCGCATGGAGATTCCTAACTTCAAGAAAATCTATGCTGCTTATGCCGACAAAGGTCTGCAAATCATCAGCATTTCTATCGATAAAGATGAGGCTGCTTGGAAGAAAGCTTTGTCTGAAGAGAAGATGGCTTGGCCAAGCTACTTGGATCGTAATGGTGTAGCTAGCCTTTATAATGTTCGTGCCATTCCTGCCATCTTCTTGATTGATGCACAAGGCAAACTTGTAAGTGATAAACTACGTGGCGAATCTTTGGCCGATAAGCTGGCAGAGCTACTGAAATAATCAATTTGGTTTGTTTTGGCTCTATATGGCTTATATGCCCTATTTGCCCTATAAGACCTTTAAACGCAATAGAAAAATAATACTTGAAACAACCACACAGTCGGCTCTCCTATCTTTCTCTCTCTTTCAGGAGAGCCGTTTTTTATTTTTTTATAACTAAAATAAGCTTCCATATTCTTTTGACAGCTCATTTATAATCTCTATTTTTGCGGCGCTCATGTATCATTTATGCAAGTTTATTGAGAATATTAAATAATGAATTTAAGATTTTTTATGATTCTATGAGTAACCTAAATTGGTCTGAATGCGTCTTTATGTATATTTGGAAACTTAATAAAATACTATTCAATGAAAAAGCTATTCACAATGTTGCTTCTGCTGTTGAGTGTCGTCACACT
>DAIUBN010000133.1:0-8287 GCA_036846645.1 Bacteroidaceae bacterium
GGGGTTGGTGACTTGCGCAAACTGTTGACGGAAGTAATTGAACAATAGTTGAGGCTTGTCGTTCAATACAGCCAACGGACGGTCGTTACCCATCGAACCGGTAGGCTCTATACTATTGGTACTCATCGGAGTGATGATACGAGTGATTGATTCGCGAGTGAAACCGAATACTCTGAGCATTCTGTCGTAGTTGTCTACCTTATGACTAATCTTACGACCGCTCTTCAGTTCGTTCAATTCAATACGATTGGCAGAAAGCCATGAACGATAAGGTCTCTCATCTGCAAGTTGCTTTTTCAGTTCCTCGTCGGTATATATCTTACCTTCTTTGGTATCGATAAGAAGAATCTTGCCCGGCTGAAGACGACCTTTGCTCTTGATTTCGTTCGGCTCGAAGTTCATCACACCAACTTCGGATGCTACCACCATCATATCGTTCTTGGTGATGGTATAGCGGGCAGGACGCAGACCGTTACGGTCGAGCATACCACCGGCATAACGTCCGTCACTGAATAGCAGTGCAGCCGGACCATCCCAAGGCTCCATCAATATAGAATGATATTCGTAGAAAGCTTTTAGATCTTCGCTTATCGGGTTCTTTTCGTTGAATGATTCGGGAACCAGCATAGCCATAGCATGAGGAAGGCTCATACCCGACATCACTAGAAACTCGAGCGCATTGTCGAGCGATGCACTATCGCTCATCTTGGGTTGGATAATCGGGCGGATATCTTTAATATCGCCAAGAGTAGGAGAAGAAAGCACACTTTCGCGGGCTTCCATCCAACCACGATTACCACGTATGGTGTTTATTTCGCCGTTGTGGGCAAGCAGACGGAACGGTTGAGCCAATCCCCAGGTGGGGAAGGTGTTCGTACTGAAACGAGAATGAACCAATGCGATGCCGCTGGTGAAATAATTATTGGTCAAATCTGGATAATAGTTGCGCAGCTGCATAGAGCTGAGCATACCTTTATATATAATGTTCTTTGTAGAAAGAGATACTACATAGAAATCGTCTTTCGAAGGAATCTCCGACTGGCGAACGCGGTTCTCAATCTTTTTGCGGATGATGAACAACTGGCGGTCGGCTGTCTCCACTTCGGTAAAGCCGGTAATAAAAATCTGTTTGATATCGGGTTCGTTGGCCAATGCCTGCTCGCCAAGAATCTCTGGATTGGTGGGAACATTGCGAAGGTGCATCACGTTGAGACCTTCTTTTTCGAACTCTTCAATAATGATACTCAGAATAGACGATTGATCTTTGCTATTCTTTGGTAGAAATAATAATCCTGTACCGTAATAACCTTTTTCGGGAACAGGGATACCCTGAAGTAAAATAAACTCATGAGGTATTTGAAGCAATATACCGGCACCATCGCCAGTCTTGTTGTCGGCTCCTTCGGCTCCTCTGTGCCGCATGTTCTCCAATACTTTCAGTGCGGAATCTACTAAATAATGCGATTTCTCGCCGTGAATGTTGATGACCATTCCTACACCGCAAGCATCATGCTCATTAGCCGATTCGTATAGGCCCATCTGTTCGGGCTGACGCTGGTAAGGAATTGCTTTTGTTACGTTGTTAAAAAGTTCTTGTTTCCTCATTTACCTTTGACTTTAGTTTGAATAATACCTATTTTTAATATCAAAATGCACTGCAAAGTTACGAAAATAATTTCATTTTGATAATATTGCATTACTTTTCTAGTAAGCAATTATTATAATTGAAATGGTCGATTTACAGTTTCGTTGATTTTTGATATTAAAATCGATAGATTGATACATTTATGTTGTAAAACATAAGTTAAATCAATTAAATTGATATTTTTATATTTGAGGAACTCGATTTTTCATATTCCTTTTTGCCAAGATATAATTAAATATTTATGTAAAAGCGTTTGTTTTTGTTATAATTTTCTTTATTTTTGCTAAGTTGTTGGTATGAATATAAAAAGAAAAAGGTATGAAAAGAAGTTTTTTGGTGATGACTGGATTGCTATTGCTCTTAAGTATGGCATCTGTTGCTCAAAATCCGGCTCCTCAGTTGGATAATTCAAAGAAGAATCTTGTTTTGGGTAGTGTTAAGTTTGTAGCTTCTACATCTCTCGGTACTGCCATTGTCGAGGCATTGGCCAATGAAGTGTCTATTCAAGACAAATCTTATATGCCGGCATTGCAAGCAGGCATTCTTAGGGGATTGACTTATGGTCGACGCACCATGTTGAAAGAGGTTCCTTTGGCTCAACTCAAAGATGAATTGGCTGCAGCGGGTGATGATACTCCAATCTATGAGATTAGTGCTACAGTGAGCAGTCTTGGTACACGCTTTGAACTGAAAAAGGATAACAAGTATTACACCGGATTTGCTTCTGTCACATTAACTATGAAAGATGTGAAAACCAATGAAATCGTGACTAGTCCTAAATTCGCCGAACAATATACCAGCTATGGTATTATCACTGCCGAGGGTGCTGTGAATCAAGCTATCGAATATATTACAGCCGATGTGGCAAGATTCTTGAACAATACATTCCCTGTATCGGGCTCTATCATCGAACCGGGTGGGGTAAAGAAAGACAAACAGAAAGAAGTATATATTGATATCGCTAAGAATTGGGGCATTCCTAAGGGAGAGACTATGGCTGTTTATTCCGTGAAGACTATTGCCGGTAGAGATGCTCGGACCAAAATCAGTGCTATCAAGGTCGAAGAAGTGATGGGTGATGATGTTGCTCGTTGCAAAGTGACCAAGGGTGGTGATAAATTGAAAGAGGCTCTCGACAATGGAGAAAAAGTTGTTGTAGTGTGCTATTAACCGCTTATCTGAGTACTTTATAATATTTCTTGGCGGCTTTTCGACTGCAATAGTTGAAATGCCACCATTCGGTGTGGAGTGCCTTGAATCCTGCTTGCCGCATTACGTTGCGCAACAAACTGCGGTTGTGGAGTGCTCTTTTTGATATCATTCCTCTAGCCACCATATATCTCTCGCCATCAATGTGGGCTGCTGCTCCCATGTAGTCTACTTTCGTACCCATATCGATTGTATCGCCTTTGGCATTGGCTATGCTGATATCGACTGCCAGACCATAATTGTGCAGTCCGCCGCCATGTGCCGGATTGGATACATAAATATTTTTTCGAGTTCCGCTCACTACTCTCCACATCTCTTTTTGAATATGCATAGGACGGGCGGCATCAAATACTATCAGACTGTACTCGGGGTGTGTCTTTTTCAATATTCGTTGAGCTCTAAGCAACGCTCGTGCTGCTTTGGGATGCAGATATGCTTCTTTTAGATCTTTGTATAGCACGTGGCCGGTGAAGTTGTCTTTACGGCTATACATCAGACTTACGATGATTGTAGAATCGGCTTCAGCAATATTTACCATTCCTATAGAGTCGAGTTTCAGAGCACTCCGACTCTTCTGTGGCATTTCTTTTTCTACGGTTGTTGTTCGAACTGGATGTACCACAATCTCTTTATTCTTCTCTCTACAACTAGTAAACAGAAGGAATAAGAGAATCACCAAATAATAGTTATAATGATTCATTATGTAGAATCAGCAATTAAATCTTTCCCAGTATTTTGTCCATTACCCAATTGGTGGTTGTTGCGCTCTCGCCGGTACAAGTACATGTGGTTTTGCCCAACAGATTGTCTACGACGGTTTGAATGAGTGGCTGCTGCACATGAGGAGGATTGGGAATTACTATTTCTTCGTGTCCGTTTTGATCGTTCAGTTCGATAGGAGCAAACGAGAAGATAGAGAAACTCAACATTCCCTTGTCGCCTATCACTTCAATACGATCTTCTTTGGCCGATTCGTGAGCCACGAAACACCATGAGCCACTTCCTACGAGTCCGTCATCGAACTGGAAGCAGGCACTTAGTGTGTCTTCTGTTTCATAGAGTCCGCCTAAGTTGCTCTTATAACCTTTGGCTTCTAGAATACATCCGAAAAGCTCTTGCAGCATATCTATCTGGTGTGGGGCGAGGTCGTAGAAATATCCTCCACCGCCTGCAATATCAGGTTGCACACGCCACGGAAGGTCGTTACGGTTGTAGTCGAATTCGGATGGTGGCTGGGCAAATCTCAGTTGCACATTGATGACTTTGCCGATAGAACCATTATCTATCAGTTCTTTCACTCTCTGGAAGTAGGGCAGATAGCGACGGTAGTAGGCTACGAAACAGGGTACGCCCGTCTCTTGCGATATTCTATTGATTCGGCAGCATTCTTCGTAGGTCTGCGCCATTGGTTTCTCTATATAGCAGGGCTTGCCCGATTTCATGGATAGTATGGCATAAGTGGCATGCGATGATGGTGGAGTTGCAATATATACAGCGTTCACTTCGGGGTCGTTAATCAGACTCTGAGCATCGTCATACCATTTCTTGATACCTCTTTTCAGGGCATATTCTTTGGCTTTTTCAAGATGGCGGCTCATCACGGCTACCACTTCTGATGATTCTATAGCTTTGAATGCAGGACCGCTTTTATGCTGTGTCACACTACCGCATCCAATAAATCCCCATTTTATTATTTTATTATCGTTCATCTCTTATTTAGTATATTGTGTGTATTTCTGGCATATCCTTTTATATTCTTCTGTATTTTTGAAATGCTTAAGCCACTGGTTGAGTTGTTTAAGCAACATCGGTTGATGCTTGTCCATTCCCCAAGAGTAAAATTGAGTAAAGCTGATAGCCATTTTGATGTCTATATTCTTGAGCAGTGGAGCATATTCTTTGGCTATATTTTCGTCGCACACGGCATAGTCGATATCGCCATGTTCTACCATATACATCAGTTGTTCGTTGCCATATCGTTTAACCTCTTTAATATATATGGTGTCGCCTATCTCATTTCCCATATTGTGGATGCGGAGTATGGCAGCCGAGTGTTCCGGCACATTCAATGTCTTCTTTGCAAGGTCGAGCTGGCTTTTTATATAGGTCGCTTTCCCTTTCCCAGGTTTGCGTTGAACCAGTACTTGTTTGTTGAGCATGATGGGATAGGAGAGCAGCAATGAGTCTTTCATGTCTACTGTGGCAGGAAGATTACATGCCAGTATATCAAATTTTCCTTGTCTTAGTCCGTCGAATGCTTCTGTACCATTGGCCACGGGTTTTACTTCCAGCTTCAGCTTCATATCTCTGGCAAAGGCCTTCAATATCTCATAGTTGAATCCTGTGAGAGTATCTTTCTCTACATACATGCTCAGTTTGTTATATTCTACTGCCGCATGCAATACGCCCGATGTCTTGATG
The DNA here is from genome assembly GCA_036846645.1 of Bacteroidaceae bacterium. Taxonomy (GTDB): domain Bacteria; phylum Bacteroidota; class Bacteroidia; order Bacteroidales; family Bacteroidaceae; genus JAAYUD01. Next base: position 5,276 of record DAIUBN010000133.1, read on the forward strand.
GCTGTAAAATCTCGTACAGTTTCTGTTGTTGCCGGCTTTTTACTTCTGAACAACCAAGTACCCAATGCTATTGCGATGAAGAGCAACAGATATCTCAAAAACTTTTTATGGTTTATAGCCGATTGCATGACTTCTCACCTCAATTTTATAGGGTTAATCGTAGAAGTTCCACGAAAGTCCTATCTTGAACAGACTCTGGTTGATAGGATAGTGGGGCACATAGAATGACATCGCATTGCCCGATCCCTTCAGAATGTTGTAGACCTGAACAAAGAAGCGGGTACGCTTCAACTGTAGATTGGCATAAACATTGACAATAGGGTATGCACCAAGTTGTACTCCTTTCGATTCATCCTGCAAGCAGAACTGCTGCAATACCGGCGAATAGGTCGGGGCAAAATATTTGGAGAAATATCGTAAGTCGGCTCCCAATTGTACGCTGAGTACCTTGTGGGCAAGCTTCGTTTCCAGATACAGATTGTGGTAGAGCGAAAGCTGTGGCAGAGGTATGATAGTGGAGTTGCTCGATTTCTGCCATATCACTTCGTTGTCAAGATGCAGGATGCCCAACTTGAAGTTCTGTTTCAATGTCGCAGTAATAATCTGAATATTGTCGCTGCTTTGTGTTGGCAGTGCACTTGCATTCAGATAGGTATAGTTTTTGATATTCTCGATACCGAATTGCAAGTTTGTCCCGAGCTTCTCAATAGCCAATTCGCCTTCCAGGCGTGTACGGAACTCCTTCGTTAGGTCGTCGTCCCAATAGTAATGTTTGGTATGATTGTGACGTAAGTAGAAGTCGGGCAATGTATTGCTGATGCTGGCGCGGGCTATAAAGCTGACGGTATCACGCAACAGATGGAAATTCATGTCGATATTTCCGTTCAGTCTGAATTGTCCGATAGCCTTGTCGAGCATTCCCACTTCACCGTTGATGACGTAGTGGAGTGCCTTGCCTTCTCTTTTGGCCAGCTCGCCACCTATAAACACCTCTGTCTCGTTCATCTTGTCTTTGGTCACCCTGTCGCTGTCCATCATATTGTACTGGCTCAGCTTGTGAGAAACGAATGCTGTGAGTCCGGCTTTAGCCCATTTGTTGAAACCTTCGAGCAGAGCCAACCCAAAGGTATTCTTCACCGACATATATCTTGTGGTATCGTTGACAGCCGTATTCTTTGAATCGAAATACGTATTTTTGTAGGTCACATCATCTGCTGAAGAGAAGCGATGAAAGGTATTTTCATATTTTATGGTATGAATGATACTCGTAACCGGAACAAATTCGGTGATTACGCTATCTTTTTTTGCTTTATCTTTACCATCTGCAGGAGGTAGCGGACGTTCGGGCTTATCACCTTTCATACCTTGAGGCGCTTTCATTCCCTTTGGGGCCTTCATGTCTTTAGGCATTTTATTGTTGATTTCACCTTGTCCTTTGATTGGTGGCAATTCTTGAAGTTTTTCGTTACTCTCCATCTTGCCTGATTCCTCTTTCTGCTTCTTGGCTATGTTGGCAGGCGATAGCGGATCCTTATCCTCCACCTCTACTACCTTGGTCTTTTTGGTGAATCCAATTTTATAGCGATGAGCAAAATAGATAGAATAATTGCTGTTACGGTTGCTACTAGAGCTGAGGTAGGTCGGAATGTTCTGTGTCTCGTAGGTCTTACCGCCATTGGCCATTACCTCCGGACTTGTGATATAGCGGTCGTCGGTGATACCACCGTTCTCGTTCATCTTCAGGTAGTTGCGACTATATATGATAGATGCGTCATAATGGTCGGACATATAGCTACCGAATAGCGAGAAGTTGAAGAATCCGGTACTTTGATTATTATAGAATCCTCGTCCATACAGATAATCGAAGTTGAATCCGAAAGCAAGTTTCTTGTTTACATTGACAGAGAAGTAAGATTTGAACCGCTCTTCGCCATATTCCTTACCGCCACCTTTATAATAGGCCAGATTGGTATATGGTATATTGCTATTCGTAAACTTCATATCTCCGGGCGTCATATAGAAGGAGTAGGGCGCCATAAAGTAGTTCGATGTATTGGTAGGACGTTCGAAGAAGATACGCGAGAGGCGTGGAGCTCCCATGTTGCCTAGATAGTTGTAATGTCCTTCCATACCTTCGGTAAGATTGGAGTTCTGAAAGTTGTAGTTCGCGGTATCTACCGGCATTTTCAGAACAGTGCCAAGTCTTTCGTCGAGATGCCACATATAGAGCTTGGGTGGTATTGCCTGTTCGGCAGAATCACCTCTTTGGTTATTTTGATCGCCATTATTATTTCCGCCAGCATTCGAAAAACTGTTTCCGAGTCCTCCGAAATTTTGTGCTGTAGCCATACAGGTGACGAGCAATAATATCTGAATGATGAATATTCGTCTTAACATGTCGGCAAATATACGAACTTATTATGAAAATATGAATTAAGAAAACAAAAAGTGCCTTGTAAGGTGTTATTATTTTCTTCTCGTACAAAATAAACGGCTGCACCGCTATCACAGCGACACAGCCTGAACCTTTATAATAAAAATTATTGTATTTATGAAATGAATATCTTTATTCCTATTTCACTCATAGGTGAGCTTGGTTTGACGTGAGTTCTTAATATAGAATTTACGTCGGCATTACATTTGCTCAAAGTTTTACCTACAAAGAGGTGAGGGCCATTACTATCACTAAAACGAAAGCTAAAAACAGCTGAATAGCTATTGTTCTCCTGATTCCTTTGGATTCTTTTTCTTCCATGATTTTTAGTTTATATTGCGTTATCCATTTGTTTGGTGATTCAAAGATATAATTAATGTCTAACATTTCCAAATATCATCGATTTACAAATCGATTTACAAATTATAAACTACTGATAAATAATTACTTATGACTTATTTTATGGTACTACTTGCCAATTTAAATGCCCGAAGATTTTAAATCTACATTGCTTTCTATCATCCGCATCTCTGTTATCACATCGAAGCAGGGGCATTCTTTGATGCGTTCAAACCGTT
>DAIUBN010000134.1:0-8255 GCA_036846645.1 Bacteroidaceae bacterium
ATTTACTGAAACGTCCTAAAGAAAATATATAAGCGTCAATACGATTTCCTCAATATTCCGTCGGGTTGCGCTCCAAGTATCATCGGCCTGCGAGACTTGGAGTGTAAGCTCTCGAGACTTGGTGTATGAGCCTGCGAGACTTAGTGTGTGTGCCCGCGAAACTTAGTGATATCAGCAGTGTGAGATAACTATGTTTCCTTCACGATATAACGATGTCATCAGAAAAACATAGCCATGTGGCGGAAGTGGGATAGTTACGAAAAATGAGGTCTGCGTCGCAGCAAGTCCTATCGGACTGATAATATGATTGTTATATACCTTTAGGTTATACCAAGTTGGTCGTTCGTCAGGATTAAGTATCTGTATCAGATGTGTTTCGGCTGAAGATAAGGTCCGATAAAAGTCGTAGGAGTCAAACAACTCTCGGTAATTCAAAAAAAGGAGACATATCATAGTAGATACATCTCCTTTATTCTATTTATCAGATACTGTCTATTAAGATGAGTATCTTATTTGTTTTTACGTAAGTCTTTCACACGGACAGCTTTGCCTTCACTTTGTGGAAGAGAGCCTTTCTTTACCAATCGAATCTTGGGAGTCAAAAGAATCTCATCTTTCATTTCGCGGGCAATCTTCTTCTGAAGTGTTTGCAGTTCGATATAGTTATCTGTTTCGAGTTCGTTAAGTTCTGCCTCAACTACCATCTCATCGGCATTTTCATCGCTAAGAGTGATGAGATAGTTGCTACCCAATTCGGGATGACCAACCAAAACCTTTTCGACTTGCATCGGGAAGATGTTAACACCTTTTACGATAAACATATCATCGCTACGGCCTTTGATACGGTCGATACGACGTGAAGTTCTGCCGCAAGGACAATCGCCAGGAATGACTCTTGTCAAATCGTGAGTGCGGTAACGGATAAGGGGCATCATATCACGGTCGAGAGTAGTAAGTACCATCTCGCCCAATTCGCCATCGGGAACAGGATCGCCCGTCTCGGGATTGATAATCTCCAGGACATAGCAATCTTCCCAAATGTGCATACCATTCTGCTCGGTACATTCGAAACCCACACCAGGTCCATTCATCTCGGTCATACCGAAACTATTGTAAGCCTTCACATTGAAGAGTTGTTCTATCTTGCGTCGTTGTTCCTCGGTATGAGGTTCGGCACCAATAAACAATGTCTTCAAAGTCGTCTTCCTTGGATCGAGACCTTCTTCCTTATATACTTCTGCCAAACGAATAGCATAACTCGGGATAGCATGAAGCGCTGTCGTCTTGAAATCCGTAATGAACTTTATCTGACGTTTGCTATTTCCGGCAGCAGCAGGGACAGTGAGCGCACCAAGTCGTTCGGCACCATACTGAAATCCCAGTCCACCGGTAAACATACCATATCCCGAGCTATTCTGAAAGACATCCGTCTTCCTCACACCGACAGTGTACATACTGCGGGCTACAAGATTGGCCCACGAGTCAATGTCGTGTTTGGAATGAACTATAACAGTCGGAGTACCGGTTGTGCCACTTGACGAGTGAATTCTGATGCCGTCGTTGCGCATATCTCCTGCCACAAGTCCAAAAGGATAATTGGCGCGCATATCAGGTTTCGTTGTGAAAGGCAGCTTTCTAATGTCCTCGATATGCTTGATGCTGTCGGGCGTTATACCATGAGCGGCGAATACCTTACTATAATAAGGAGAGTGCGCAGCAATCTCAATGGTTTTCTTCAATCTGTCTACTTGAAATTTCTCCAATTGTGGGCGAGGCATTGTTTCAATTTCCTCTTCCCAGTACTTCGATGTCATGTTTTAATTACAATTAATGGTTAAACTTATTGTCTGTGTATCTTATTTCACATGTTTGTCGGCAATTTCCTTGCCAGCAGCCAGTGCTTTCAGATTCATCTCGACAATAGCTTCACCTTTGCGTTCGAATATTTCGCGAACGCTATCCTTCATGGTATCATAGTCGATACCTAGGAAAGGAATAGTAGCACCAAGCAGCACGATATTGGCTACTCTTGGCGAACCTACTTCCTTAGCGATGTCATCAACATTGAGTACCACTTTGTGAGGTACCTTGTCGAGTTCTTTCTTCAAGTCATCTTCAGAAGGATATTTCTCTATATTGATGAACGGTGTACTATTGGTCACCAACCATCCGTCTTTTGCCAGATAAGGCAAATAACGAAGACTTTCCATCGGTTCGAGCGAAATAATCAAATCGCATTTACCGGTAGCAATAAGGTCGGATGCAATAGGTTGATCGCTGATGCGCAGATTGGACTGCACATCACCACCTCTTTGGCTCATTCCATGGACCTCGGCTTGCTTCATATAGAGTCCCTTCTTGAGGGCTGCTTTTCCTATTACTGTGGCGATAGACAATATACCTTGTCCTCCTACGCCTGATAGAATAATATCTTTTTTCATGATTTTGCCTGCTGTTTTTTCTTACGTGCTAAAGTTTGAATACAATCTCTACGAGGAATAATAACCGATACTCCCTTATATTCTATTTCTTCGCGGAGTATCTGAGACATTTCTTCGTAATTCTTCTTCAATGGAACAACGACACGGATATGAGCTTTGTCAACACCTAGTCCGGCGCAGATAGCCTCCAACTTGCCTGTACCGGCAGAGTCTTGACCACCCGTCATAGCTGTTGTCTCATTATCAGAGATAATAATTGTAACATTAGAATTACTGTTGACACAGTCGAGCAGACCTGTCATACCGGAGTGAGTGAATGTTGAGTCACCGATAACTGCTACAGAGGGGAAGAAACCACCGTCGGCAGCACCTTTGGCCATAGTGATAGAAGCACCCATATCAACACAAGAGTTGATAGCATAGAATGGAGCTCCAGCACCAAGCGTATAACAACCGATATCACTGAATACCTTGTGCAAAGGATATTCGTTTCTCAACACTTCGGTAAGAACGGTATACATATCGCGGTGACCGCAGCCCTGGCAAAGTGCAGGTGGACGAACTTCGACAATAGGAGAAGCAGGAAATTCCTGTTTGTTCTCACGACCAACAGATTTGGCCACACTATCAGGATTGAGTTCTCCGTCGCGAGGCAATGTACCATCGAGACGACCTTTCACCTTCACACCGAGGTCGAGATAACCACGAAGTTGTCTTTCTACGAAAGGCTGACCATCTTCTATAACGAGGATAGTCTCGCATTCGTCAACCAATTTCTGCAATTGCTTCTTAGGCAACGGATACTGACCAATCTTCAATACCGGATATTCGCAACCTTCAGGATAGTTTTCCATCAAGTAGTTGTAGCCGATACCACAAGCCACGATACCCATCTTCTTGTTGGGACCGTCGATATACTTATTGAACTGAGATTCTTCGGAAGCCTTTACAAAGAGTTCGTTCTTTGCAATCAGTTCCTTGTTGTGACGTTTAGCGATAGCAGGCAGCAATACAAACTGACGAGGATCATCGCTGAACTTAATCTCATTCTGAGGTTTTTGCTCTTTGTTCTCAACGCCAGAGCGAGAGTGAGCAAGGCGCGTTACCATTCTTACTAGAATAGGCTCGCCAATCTTTTCAGAAAATTCGAAGCCTTGATAAACCATATCATACGCTTCTTGTTGGTTGCTTGGTTCGAAGAACGGAATCATAGCAAAGTCGCCATAGAAACGACTGTCTTGTTCGTTCTGCGAAGAGTGCATACTTGGGTCGTCGGCAGCGACAACAATGATACCGCCGTTAGCGCCCGTCATGGCTGAGTTAACGAAACAATCTGCTGCAACATTCATTCCCACATGCTTCATGCAGACCAAAGCACGTTTGCCGACAAACGACATACCCAATGCCGCTTCCATTGCCGTCTTCTCGTTGGTACACCAACGATTGTGGATGTTTCTTTCGGCTGTGATAGGCGCGCCCTGAATGTACTCGGTAATCTCTGTAGATGGAGTACCAGGATAAGCATAAACGCCCGAAAGACCAGCGTCTAATGCGGCTTGAGCAATTGCTTCGTCGCCAAGGAGGAGTTTTTTACTCATAGTAATTAGTTGTTTTTAATGTTTATATATAGTAGGTACGATTTACTTCAAGAAAAAGGTACCCTGACTTTCATTAATTATTTATAAATCTTATTTTCATTAAGTGTCTTCCAATACTTGCGGGCATTCTGCATGTGTTCTTGGAAAGTTGTTGCAAAGGCATGAGTGCCCGAGAAATCATTCTTGGCACACATAAAAAGATAGTTGTGCTTGGTGCGGTTGAGCACAGCGTCGATACTCTCTACTGTCGGGATACGGATTGGTCCGGGAGGAAGTCCTATATTAGTATAGGTATTATAGGGAGATTTGACACGAAGAATAGCACCCGAAACACGTCGTAGCTCGAAGTTCTTCACAGCGAACTTGATAGTTGGATCGGCTTGCAACGGCATACCGGCATTGTAGCGATTGAGATACATACCAGCCACCATTGGCTTCTCGGTTTTATTATTTGTCTCTTCTTCGATAATCGAAGCAAAGATACTCACTTGAGTTGGTGTCAACCCGAGTGTACTAGCCTTCTTCAATCTTTCGGCATTCCAAAAAGTTTTATTCTCTTTCAGCATACGTTTAAAGAAATCGTCGAGAGAGATGGTCCAGTACATCTGATAGGTCTCTGGAATAAATAATGCCGGAACAGATTCGGGGGTGTATCCGATGGAAGCCAAATAAGTAGTATCATTGAGTTTGGCAGCTACTTGCGCCGAGTCCATCATCAGTTGAGTACTCAAGTAGTGGGCCATCTTATCCATAGTACGAACACTTCCTATCGTCAAATCAACAGGAGCCTGACGACCTTTATCTAAACGATGAAATACCATCAGACAGTTATCTCCTTTCTTAATCAGATAGCGTCCGGGTTGAACATGATCGGCATAATCAAAATGCTTGGCAAGCCAATAGAAGGCAGCAATGTGGCCAGGATTAGCTTGAGCTTCAATCTTTTTATATACAGTTTCTGCATTATCTTTAGGATAGACAAGCAGATAAATATTCTTTGAAGGATGAAATTGAGAGGATAGAAAAAAGTAATAGAAGAATCCTCCGACGATGAGTAGAACTGCGAGAATAGATGACGCGGTAATAATAAGTATCTTTTTCTTTTTAGGTTCCATTAGGTTTATTAATTTGGGAGACAAAGATACGTCAAGGTTGAGACAATTGAAAATAAATCAGAATTTATTTTTATTGTTATAACAAAGCTAGCTTTCATTGTGCCTCTTTATTATGAATATTTTAAAGTTGCTATTTGATTTTTTTAGTAAGGCATACAAAATATCAAAATTAATTATTAAATTTACGGCATTCTCATAACGAATAATAAAAGATATAACTCATAAAGCCATATAACATGAAAAAGACAACACTACTTCAGAGGCTTGCAATATTAGTTCTCTCGCTAGGTGCTGTGGCATGTAGCACGACCGACTCATTATATAATGGTAGAGGTTCTGTTATCAATGCGGGGTTTAATTCTACCGATAGCAAGGTGGACTACGAATATTCAGAATCTACAACTAGCGGTACTACAACAAAGAAAATAGCAGCTAATTGGAATGCCAATGATAGGTTGGTTGTCTATGCCGGTTCAGTATCAGCTTCAACAAAGAGCAACCCTGTCTATACATTGTCTGACGGAGGCGGCACAAAATCTGCAACCTTTAAGGGAGGTCAACTACAAGGCACCCTTACCGAAGGCACTACCCCTCTCTATGCTTATGTAGAAAAAACGGGACAGACAATCAATGAAAGCAATTCAACTGTAACTGTCGACTTCACCGGGCAAACCGGAACATTGGCTGATGCTACTTCTCGTGACGTACTCTTTGGTACAACGACTTATAGTACAGCGGGAGTCAACGTAGGCTTCAATCACCTGATGGCAATTGTTAGACTTAATCTGACACTTCCCAAAGCAGGTAACTGTTCTATCACATTACAAAATGAGGATCCCAACTATAGTACAGGAAATTATGACGGGAGACTTTATTCGTCTGTCACACTAGATGCAACGACAGGAGCATTAAAATCGGGTACAAAAGCGATGACCCTTTCATTGAATGGCAACGTAGCAGTGACAGCTGGCAGCAATGTGTTCTATGTTTGCTTGTACCCTCAAGCAGTGAAAGAGCTGAGTGCGCTTATCACCTATACTGATGGAACCAAATATTATGCCAAGATACAGAATGATTCTAAGACATTCGAAGCAGGAAAATTGTATACTTCGGACCACGTCTTCTATGCTGCGACAAAATACATTTCATCTACGAAGAATAAACCAGTAACACTCATTGTCACCGGCGTAGATTTTTCAGACGCTGAACTTGCTGCAGGAGGTGCTTTTGAGACGAAAGCCAAAGCTTGTATTGACTTTATGTTCGACGTAGAGCCTTATAAGACATACAAGGAATATTTTAATGTCTACATTATTCCTCTACATTCTAAAGATATAGGATATGTAAGCACTTCAACAAGCAGCAAGTACAATTACTCTATTGACGGTGATAAGCTTTATTCATTCATGATGGCAAATTGTCCAGACTTAGCCAATTATAATGGCTACGAACTAAGCATAGGAGCTATTGCCAATACTACGACATACTTTGGCTTGACAAATAATTGGAGTATCGGTTTGGGATTTGCAGTTAGTTCTATCACAGACGGCAAACTGTATTGGGCGAAAAACAATTCAGGAGTTGTATCAAACTCCGGCGATTACCGCAGCATTTTCCTTCATGAATTTGGCGGTCATGCCTTTGGCAGATTGAATGACGAATATTGGTATGACAATAACAAGACTTACTCTTCTACTAACGATGGAGATATTGAGTCAGGACATCGTTGGTCTGTCGTTTTCGGCAAGAACATTGTATCTAAAGACGAGACTCTTGGATTGACGGGTTTTTATTGGGAACACATGATGAGCGGGACGATAAAGACCTACTCTAAAGAAGGACGAAACTACGAAGGAGGAGGTGGTTCTTATGGAAAAGGTGTTTTTCGCCCTGAACAAGTAAGTGTAATGGATGACAACCGCCGCTACTTCAACGCCTACTCACGTCAGCTCATCGTAGAAAGGATATTAAGGTTGGCAGGTGAGACCTTCAGTTATGCAACATTTGTGTCGAAAGATGTTGATACAGATCCGACCCCTACCGGTTCATCTACAAGAACTGATAATGTTACTATTATGCCTCCGTTATCTCATCCTGAATTAATCAAAGTTGATGGACTTACTTTCAAAAGATAAAATTTAATTTCACGCCTGGCATCTCATATTTTTCGCTACCTTTGCAGTGCGAAAGCGAAAAGACTATATGAACGACAAGGAGAATGCGAAATTTATTGAGATGACCACCGCACCGGTGCATCGACTGATATTGAAGCTGGCGTTGCCTACTATTATCAGTATGCTGGTGACATCGCTCTACAATCTTACCGATACTTATTTTGTGGGCCGCATCAGTACACAGGCTACTGCAGCGGTAGGTGTTTCTTTTGCTGTGATGTCCATCATTCAAGCTGTAGGTTTCTTCTTCGGACATGGTTCGGGCAATTTCATTTCTCGAAAATTGGGAGCACGCGATATAGAATCTGCCCAAAAGATGAGTACTACAGGTTTCGTTTATGCCTTTCTCTTCGGCATTGTCATTACAGCACTCGGATTGTTATTCTTACATCCATTAAGTATTATATTAGGCTCTACTCCCACTATACTTCCTTATACTAAAACTTATTTGGGCATCATACTGATTGCCGCACCATTCTTCACTTCCAGTTTGGTTCTCAACAATCAAATGCGCTTTCAGGGCAATGCAATGTATGCTATGATTGGTGTAGTCAGCGGCGTGATACTTAATGTGATATTGGCTCCGCTCCTTATCTTTGTTTTCAATTTGGGTATTGCAGGTGCGGCTATAGCAACCGTAATCAGTCAGCTATTCAGTTTCTGCCTGTTATTGATAATGGACTTCCGTTCGGGAGGAATACACATTCAGCTCAAAAAGTTTGTTCCCTCATGGGCTTTCGTCAACGAGATTATCAAAGGCGGTACGCCATCTCTTTGCCGGCAAGGATTGGCCTGTCTTGCTACCTTATTACTTAATGTCGCTGCCGGTGCATACGGTGATGCCGCTATTGCCGGAATGAGCATCGTCACTCGTATCAGCTTCTTCACTTATGCTTTTATGATTGGACTCGGTCAAGGTTTTCAACC
>DAIUBN010000135.1:0-8145 GCA_036846645.1 Bacteroidaceae bacterium
CCCAATTTGTTGAAGCAGTTCCAAAAGCAGACTTTTTAAGTCCTCCATAGACCGGTAATCCATTTTCATCATACGTGATATTTGCAAATTTCTCCATAGCTTCAGGATAATAAAGAAAAGCATCTGTCATATTATATTTGGCAGCCAATGCTGTGCTTCTAAATACTTCATCCTGAAGATTTAAGAAAGACGCATTATCCAAGACGCTATATGTTTTGATGGGATTAGCAATTGTCAACGTATAGCTAGCTTCAACAGATGTTTTTTCACCATAACGTCCACCTTTTGTCTTTATTATAATAACCCCATTAGCTCCTCGTGAGCCATAGATTGCTGTCGCCGCAGCATCTTTTAGCACATCAATACTTTCTATATCATTTGGTGATATATTCTGAAGAGGGTTCATACTTTCATTTTCATTTACAAACTGAGCTATACCATCTACAACAAATAAGGGAGTATTATTTGAAGTATAATTTATAGAATTAGGATAAGGCGAAGTTACACCTCTAACATTTATTTTAGCCGTTGCACCAGGTTGACCATTACTCTGAATTAATGATACACCTTTTATTGTACCAGCAAGAAGGTCCTGCATTGACGTCGCTGTCGATGACAATGTTTTCAAGTCTTCCCTGCTGATAGAAGATATAGCACTAGTCAGATTAGCACGCGTTTTTTGTCCATAACCAATAACAACGACATCACTAAGAAGACGTGAAGATTCATTTAACATTACGACAAGGACATCATCATCTACTGATAATCTTTTCAAATCGTAACCTATATAAGTCACATCAATAGTATTACAATTTGCAGACAAAGTAACCGTAAAAGTTCCGTCTTCTCCTGTGATACCACCAAGCTTTGATTTAGTATCAAACACCGAGGCCCCAACGAGAGGTTCGCCAGTTCTGGAATCTACAACTTTACCAGAAATGGTTCGTCCACTGTGTTGTTTAGAATTTCTTTGCAACGGTTTGATGACATACACCTGCTCTCTATTCAGCTCATAACTGAATGGCTGGTTACGGAAAATAAGGTTCATCGCTTCTCCAACAGAGACATTATTGGCCTCTACTGTTACTCGAGGAGCAGATTTCAGTTCGCGATCGCTGTAGATAAACTTTGCGTCGGCTTGCTTTCTCAATTCTTGCAAAGCCTGCACCAGCGTCGCATTTCTCAATTTCAAAGTCACATTCTTCGGACCTGCTGCCATGGACGACAACGAGATCAACAGGACGAATAACACCGTCCAAAACGTTTTGTTTCGGGTTTTAATTTGTTCCATATTGGTTAAACTTTATATTTATTTTGATATAATAATGGTTCTGTCTTTAATATAAAAATGTATCTGGGTCGTTTTCTGTATGCTATTGAGTAAATCGGCAAGCGAACCGTTTCGATAGGCTACACCAGTGAAAGTATACGAGGCTAGTTCAGGGTTATTAAAATGGTAGTCTACATCGTACCAACGAGAAAGACTTTCCATAATCTTATTGAGTGGTAGAGAGTTGAACTCATACATTCCGGTATGCCAGGAGATATAAGAAGATACATCTACTTCAGAACATCCTCCAGCCTTACTCTGTTTATTATAATTGAATTGCATTCCCGGCGAGAGCAGATATTCTTTCTCAGCAAATGTACAAAGAACACTGCCCTCAGCGAGGGTGACTGTAGTATTAGATTCTGTATCGTAATCGCAAACATCAAACTTTGTTCCCTTCACTTCTACAGCACCGTTGCGAGTATGGACGATGAAAGGACAAGCGGGATTGTGGGCTACTTCTAGATAAGCCTCACCTTTAATATATATGTCGCGAGTTCCGTTTTCGGCAAATGCCATCGGATATTTCACTTCCGACTCAGCATTCATATAGATATGTGTTCCATCTGACAGCACTACCTGATATTCTCCTCCACGAGGAATGACCATCGTATGATAGATAGAGCAATATTCGCTCTTGTCGCACTTAATCAAGTCGTATCTAAGTACACCATGTTCATTGGGAATAGCCATTTTGCCATTGGCTTTCACCATACTGATAGTGGGCAATACCTGAACCTTACGGCCAACTTCGGTCTGCAATATCATCTTTTCTGTACCAGGTACAATTACTGCCATCTGCTCCTTATTGGAAGGGAGCAAGAAATAAGTGGCACCAGCTACAGCCAGCAGTACGGCAATAGCGGCAGCGGCAGCATACCAGCGGCGACCTGCCAAACGCATACCACGATGACGGCGATAAGCAACAAACTTCTTCCATGCACGACGTACATCAGCAGGTTGTTCGCGTTCCATATCTTCGGGGAGTCGTTTCATCCACGAATTGTATTCTTCACGATGCAGAGGAGATTCGTCGAGCCACGCCTGCAGCCTCGCCTTTTCCTCATCTGTTGCCGAATCGAATACCATCTTAGTAATGATTCGCGATATATCATACCGATTTTCTAACTTTTGTTGCATATTTCTGACCCTTTGTTATAACTAAAACGATTGAATATTCAAAGTGGGTGAGTATTATTTAAAAAAAGTTTTCTACCTTTGGGGCAACTTAACACCATAGAGAGAAAGATGGGTAGTCCGAAGCAAGCCTTTAAATCATTCTACAAGATGTACTACAACAGTATCATCCGCTTCGCCGCATATTATCTCGACGGCGAACACGAAGCAGAGGACATTGCACAAGAAACCTTTCTCAAAGTCTACGAAAAATGGGACGAAGTAGATACCGAAGAGCAAATACGCTCCTACCTTTATATCACAGCTAAGAATTTCTGCATCGACCATTTACGTCATCGGAATGTGAAAGAAGACTATCAAGAACTTCGTATCAAAGAAAATAAAATAAGCAACGAAGACGATGAAGAATTCTTTCTCTCGGAAGTAACATATCAAGAGACATTGCGCCAGCTCTACAAAGCTATCGAACAACTGCCTCCTCAAACCAAACGCATCATCCAACTAGGACTGAAAGGTAAATCGAACAACGAAATAGCTGAAGAGCTAAACATCTCGGTTAATACCATCAAGACACTCAAAAAGAGTGCCTACAAATCGCTTCGCAGCAATGTAGATAAGTCGTTACTGTCAGAGAATGTCTTTGCAATGCTATTAATATTTATGCCGGTATAAAAGAGAAGCGCCTCTCGAAGTATCTCTACTACTTAAGGCGCTTACTAACTAAATAAAAGAGGAGTATTCTATTTTCTTCTTTCTCTGTAAGTCACATCGACTACTTTTCCAAAACCTTTATATTCTTCTTTCTTCGTCATTTTTCCAGTATTGTCTATTGCATAGAAACGAACGAAGCCTCCATCGCTGGCACTCGTTGAAGAGCCTACAATGAGTTGATATTGTTTAGCCAGAAACTCATCACTATGGTCGGCAAGGTCGGACAACTGCATATTGACAAAGAGATTGAATTTGAGCATCGTCACGGTTTCGCCTGCATCTAATGTCAATACATCGCTCACTGCACCAGTTCCCAAATTGTAACAATAGACTTTATTGCCATAACTATAGAACATGAACGGATACTGCGAATGGAAAGCATAATCGCTGGCATCGTTGAAATGCTCGGCAGTGATATTCTCGTAGATAGACTCTTGCGTAAACTGACTACCCGACAGATTGATTCCATAGATGTGGCGCAGTTTCTGAGCATCTTGCAAAACGGAATACACCAATCCGTCAGAATAGCGTGTACTTTTCATGGCTACCAGATCCATACCTGTCTTATAAGAGAACTTCTTGCTGACCCCATCAGGATCATTGAGGGCAAAAGTAATGTGATTGTCTGTAGCTCCATAGTTCCATCCCATAAAGCGTTTGTTGGTATTATCATAAAGTAATACACACGACGAATTGCCCGGACGTGCCATACTTGTTCCTATCATAGGAGATACACTATAAGTGGGTGCTGTACCACGGGTATTGGTATTGATGGGATCTTCGAATGAAGCACCAGAAGCGTTGCTAGTCAAAGCGTAAGCATTACCTACATCGGTCACACATACCCTTGAAAGCGGACCTGAAGTACCACCTTTATTAACAATAATCATACTGACCGGCTGACCAGGTGTTGTCGACAAGATAAAATCTGTCAACTTCATATTATCCGTCTCGGTAGTTTGCAAAGTCGATACATTGAGACGATATCCACCCGACTTACTCATCAAGAAGAGGCCTTCTCCATTCCAAAATTTACTTGGATTGATCATTACTTGCGTACCGTTATACAAAGCCGGAGCCTTGTCGCCCATCACATCTCTCGCGGTCACCATATTACCTTTAGAATCTGTAGATATCATATCCAGGCGAACTCTATTTTCTGTTCCAACATTGTTCAGAACCATCCAGCCTTCTGACGTTGCAGAGAGCAAACTGACATTACCAAGAATACTGGTGGTGACACCAGTTCCAACATTTGTCACGTCATACATTATTTTATAGGTTCCAGCAGGCAATTTGGCAAAATAGTTCACCGTCTTAGTCTTTGCAGAATCAATATCTGTCCAGTTTTCCGTCTCACCGGTCTTCGAATTGTAATACTGATAATTGATTTTACATCCGAACGTATAATTTTTATTGTCGGCAGCTATATCTCCATTGAGAGAAGATACGATAGTCGGATCGAAATTAATATATTCGGCACGCGACATAACTTTTAGATTATCAGGAAGGGTGATAGTCACCACTTCTTTTTCGGAATAGGTATAATTGCCCTTGTCCTCGTAGCATGATATACAAAGTAGGGGCATTATTGCTAATAATAAGCTATATTTTAATTTTGTCATCATAGTCTTTAATTATTTATTTGAACCAATATGAGAATAATCTACCTTATAGCCATCGGCAAGTTGCACATACGACCCATCATCTTCAAGAACCGGTGTTCCGGCGTTCGCCATCTTCTGCAGATAATCTCTCAAAGTGCGGGCAGCAAAATCGAACTTTCCTAAAGCAATCTTAGCTCCGGAGCTACCGGCATAATTCCAATCAGAAAGTTTCCATCCCATTACCGCATTCAAAGTGACATATTTGGTAGCAGAGAACGTTCCGAAATAATCATTACCAAACCAATCCCAGTAGCTTGGTTCCTTATACTTCTCATCAAACTTAATGAGATAAGATACCGCGCTATTCTGTTTTCCATCAACATTCCATGCAGAAGAGTTTTTATATTCTGCTATTGGCAAATCAAAATAATCGTTGGCCTCCAACCTGACTGTCACTCTTATCGTTTTAGAGTGCAGTTTGGCTGAACGATTCAATGTGACAAGAACTGTGTCGGCCGCCTGACCGGCTTTTATGATAAACTTATTGCCATCGAGAGAATAATCTTCATTGACAACACCAGTAGTACCAGCTGCATCAATCTTCATCACATAGGGTCGGTCATAATCGACCAAGCCACCGATAGTTTTAACATAGACACGCGCTTTCAGCGTTTTTGTATCATCTTCCAATCCTGCAAACGAGTACGATGCAGAATCTCTGTATTCTATCGGATTTCCATAAATATCGGTAGAATACACCTCTTGTATCATCAAGCCCGACTTAATGCCATTATAAGTCTTTATCTGATCTTCCGAACAAGAATAAAGCGATACACCGGCAAGTAGCAATATGATTGTATAAAATATATTTTTCATCTTGATTCTCCTTTATTAATTAGTTTCGCTTGTTGGAACAGGAATCACATATCTACTATTCGAAAGATTGTATATATCGTCTTCCGATGGTTCTTGTGCCGCATTGAATATCGAATTACCCGGTTCGGTCTCCCATGTTTCCCAAGAGAATACTGAACTGAAATCCTGATAGAATCGTTTGAACATAAAGAAGATCTGTCCCTCTCCACGCATTTCACGTAGATATTCCATCTTTATTTCTTGCAATATATCTGCTTTAGAAGCAGTTGCATCTACTGTCTTGGCTCCATGAGCACTCAATATCACATTCAGATAACGAGCAGCGTCGGTTTTATTATCATTCAAGTTCAGACTCGATTCGGCAGCAATATAATAAGCTTCGCTGATACGCATCAAACCGAAATATGTAGCCCAAAATTCGGGTGTGGTAGTATTGGCCGTGAATCCTTTATATTTAATAAAATCGTATTCGCTACCCGATGAAGAGCTAGAGCCTGTCCATTGAGACTGACGACGATAATCGCCTGTCGAAGAGAACAAAATATTGAGATATCCCTTACGAGGCTGCATGATAGTGGCCACATCCAATGACCCACTGAATGAATTCAGATAAATATCGCTCATCGGTTTCACATAAAATCCGAATAGACACTCGGTAGAGAACAGACGGTCGGGATTGATACTATTAGCCAACAGTTTGCTTGACTCTACGAAAGGGAACCATTTTGCTACGTTGGCATCATCTGTTATTTTCTTGGCCTCTGCCAATGCATTGGTATAATCTTGTTTCCATAGATATACTCTAGCTTTGAGTAGACATACAGCATAGTAATTCATTCGCAGCTGACGGTAACGCAACAGATTGCCATCGTCGCCACCATCCGAATTGAGCGGGCCGCTAGTTATAACAGGATCTGATCCTTTGAGCAACTCCTGAGCCGTTGTCAAATCGGGTATCAACTTATTATCTATCATCTCGTCTGCCGGCAATCTGTCGCGACGCATAGCGACAATACCATCATTGAAAGGTACGCTCAAATCATGAGGTTTATTCTTGTACACCGGGCCGAACAGGCGTAATAAATCGAAATGCAAGAATGCACGCAAAGCCAACATCTCACCCTTTATCACTTTGGCATCAACATCAGAAAGTGTTGTTCCTTGCTTGTCTACTTCATCCAATACTAGATTGATATTGAGAATCGTATTGTACATACTACTCCATATACTAGAGAAGTTGGACGATACAGATGAATTAGTCCAAGCATATTTCTGATAGGCATAGGCTGTTGTGTTAGAGCTAGACATTTTATAGCATTGTCCCATAATATCCAAAGGACCATAGCTCAGATTATAGCCATAGAGTGTATTACTACTTACAGTATTATAAATACCGTTCACAGCGTTATAAAATCCTTCGCGAGTGCTGAATTGCTGTTGGGCAGTCTGTTTATCTTTGGGAGTATAATCCAACCAATCGGAACAGCTTGACAACGTCAATGCGATACCAAAGACAAATGCCCATATTTTTAATTGATTTCTTTTCATAATCAACAATGTTTAAAGAGTGAATGATAAAGCGAATGTAAATGTACGAGCAAACGGATAAGATGTACCGCGCTCTTTCTTTATGGTAGTCAGCCAGAATAAATCATTCATATAAGCCGACAAGCGCAATGATTCAACACCCAGTTTACGTGCTACCTGATAGAAGTCGTAACCCAATTGTAACGACGACAATGTAAACGAATTATTCTTCTGAACAAAACGAGACGACATTGGTGTATTGGCAGAACTTGCTATATTCTTGAACTTTGCCAAATCACCGGGTTTCTGCCAACGATCGTACAATGCACGTCTATCTTGATTGTAGTTCAGCTGGTCGCCCGAGATATTTTCTACTTTATTATACAACACTTCATTAAATTCTTTTCCACCGAATCTATAACCGAAAGTCAGACCCAAAGTAAATCCTTTGTAAGTGAAATTGGAACTCAGATAGCCCTCCATCTTTGAACGGGTATTACCAACAATTACTTCGTCATCGTAAGTGAAATCGTAGGTATAAGAACCATCTTTCTTGATAAACAACTCTTTACCATTCGAAGGATCTATTCCGGCAGACTGTACAGCCCATATAGCATCAGGATCGGCACCATCGTAATATCGCTTGGTATCCCGAGATTTGCCTGTATTATTCAAATCGTCAAGATGGCCGTTGATACCATCCAGTTTGATGTTATCGTGACGGAATGTACCACGTACCGACCATATCAGGCGATCTTTGATATTGCGCAATATATAATAGATAACTGTTGCATTGTATCCGCTAGCCTTTTGCTTACCAAGATTTGTATACCAATTGCTTACACCTGATGAAGGGGGAACACCAATATTAATAAGCAATGGGTCGGTGGTTTTGCGATAATAATCGAAGGTGACACTCAGACGGTCATTCAACATCGTCAGGTCGAAACCATAGTT
>DAIUBN010000136.1:0-8077 GCA_036846645.1 Bacteroidaceae bacterium
TTCGATCTTAGCGGATGCCAAATATATACTTCTTGCGAGCCTTGCCCTATGTGTCTGGGGGCCATCTATTGGGCTCATCTCGACAAACTTTACTATGCCAATACCAAAGAGGACGCAAAAGACATTGGTTTCGACGATGCTTTCATCTACAAAGAGATAGATTTGCCTATAGAGAAGCGCAAACTGCCGTATATATCGCTCCTTCACGACGAAGCACTTGAAGCTTTCAAAATATGGAACGATAAGACAGACAAAGTGGAATATTAGCTCATTAGACGAACTGTTTATAACAACAAAAGCAGAGGATGTATTGTACATTCTCTGCTTTCTGATTCTTCTACTATTATTATTTATCGGCAGGATCAATAACCATGAGTTTGTCGCTCATATTCACCTTAGCCTGTTCCTCGACAAATAATTTTGATACTTTTCCATCCGAAGTAGCTCTAATTTCGTTCTCCATCTTCATGGCAAGCAATACACAGAGCGGATCGTTCTTCTTTACCTTGTCTCCGGCTTTCACATAGAACTTGGTAATGACACCGGGCATGGGTGCTGTGACCAGACTTCTTCCCAATACTTCTTGCTCGCCCGACTTGTTTCGAATCTTTTCCATCTCGTTCATAATCTCTACCTGGAACGAGTTGCCATGATTCTTCACTTCGTATGTGTTGGGACTATTGGCCGAAATCTGAACGCCATGAGAACGATTGCCGATGATGATAGAATGGATTTGGTCGCCGCCGACATTATAGTCCACTTCATAGACTTTACCGTTGACAGCAATCTTTTTGATGAGACCATCTTCGAGAATCTCCACCTTAAATTCTTTGCCAGGCATATCTTGTACCGTAGCATAATAGGTTGATACTATTTTGTCCATAATACGCCTCCTTTAATAGTTATTGGCAGTCATCTGCAGTTTACCATAATATTTCCAAAGCGATTCGCCCACTTTCGGCAGAGTTGTAGCACGACTTGCAGCATCCTTTTCATCCTCGTAATGCCGCAATACAGCAGCAATGACAGCCACGGTAGGATCTGAATTCTGACGCACTTTCAAATCTTCTTTATCAAAGCGGGTATCGATAAAGGTTGTGTCGTATACTCCTTTGATAAACACTTCGTTCTGCAACACACGCTGATGGAAGGGTATAGTGGTCTTCACACCAAGAATCTTATATTCTCGCAATGCTCTATTCATATTGCTGATAGCAGAGGCTCTATTGCGTCCCCAACAGCATATCTTTGCAATCATCGGGTCATAGTGGAGCGATACTTCAAAGCCGGCGTAGGTAGCAGAGTCGAGACGAACATTTCGTCCTTCGGGCACCTCGCGCACTTTAATGATACCCGGCGAGGGCATAAAGTTGTTGGCAGGATCTTCGGCATAAATACGACATTCGATAGCAGCACCACGAAATTCGATATCATCCTGTTTGTAGGGCAGCGGGCTACCTGAAGCAATCAATATCATATCGCGGACAATATCGACACCCGTACACTCTTCGGTGACAGAATGTTCTACTTGCAAACGGGTATTCATCTCCAAGAAGTAGAAGTTCTGATCTTTATCTACCATAAACTCCAATGTTCCGGCACTGTAATAACCTATCTTCTTGCAGGCTGCTACAGCTGTTTCGGTCATCTTCTTACGTGTTTCTACAGAAATGAAAGGAGACGGACTCTCTTCTATCACCTTCTGATTGCGTCGTTGAATAGAACATTCTCGATCGCCCAGATGAATGAGATTGCCGTAACGGTCGCCCAGCACCTGCACTTCAATGTGATGTGGATTCTCAATATACTTCTCGATATATACCGCATCATTGCCGAACGAATTGCCGGCTTCTGATTTCGACATACGGAAAGACGACTCCAATTCGGCTTCGCTTCTCACCAGTCTCATTCCTTTTCCGCCACCACCAGCCAAAGCTTTGAGCATGATAGGATAACCTATCTCGGCAGCTACCTGCCGTGCCTCTTCAACATCTTTGAGCGGCTGCTCCGTACCCGGGACGATGGGTAGTCCGGCATCTTTCATGATTTTACGTGCTTCTGTCTTCACACCCATCTTGGTAATGATGTCGGCATTGGGACCAATAAATATCACGCCTTCTTCCTCGCAGCGACGAGCAAAGTCGGCATTCTCGGACAAGAAACCATATCCCGGATGAATTGCTGCACCCGTCTGCTTGGCTATGGCTATATATTTTTCGGGTTTGAGATACGAAGTGTCGTCGGGAGAATCGGAAATACAGAAAGCCTCTTCGGCATAACGCACATGCAACGCCCCTCGATCAACATGGGTATAAACAGCCACCGTTTCGATATCCATCACCCTGCAAGTACGAAAGATACGCAGTGCAATCTCTCCACGATTGGCAACTAATACTTTCTTTATCATAATCGTTCGTTGTTAATGTTAGAGTGGGAAATTGGAATGTTTCTTAGGAGGATTGCTCTGTCGTTTGTTGGCAAGCATTTCAAAACTCCGAATCAATCTGATACGTGTAATTTCCGGAGAAATCACCTCGTCCAAGTAACCAAGTTCGGCAGCCCGATACGGGTTGGCAAACTTCTCTCTATATTCATCGACCAACTTGGCACGTTTTTCCTCTGCCTTGTCGCCTGCCTTTTCAATATCCTTATGGAATATGACATTCACAGCACCTTCGGCACCCATCACAGCAATCTCTGCCGTAGGATAGGCAAAGTTCACATCGCCACGGATATGCTTGCTGCTCATCACATCGTAGGCTCCGCCATAAGCTTTGCGGGTTATCACTGTCACCTTGGGCACAGTAGCTTCGCAATAAGCATACAACAGTTTGGCTCCATGACGGATAATACCGCCGTACTCCTGATCGGTACCAGGCATGAAGCCAGGCACATCAACCATTGTCAGTAAAGGAATGTTGAAAGCATCGCAGAAACGCACAAAACGAGCCGCCTTCACAGAAGCATCGATATCTAATGTTCCAGCCAAGACACAAGGCTGATTGGCCACTACACCAATCGTCTTACCGTTGAGACGAATAAAACCGACAAGTATATTTCTTGCAAACGTTTCTTGTATCTGGAAGAAAGCACCGTCATCGGCAAGTGCTGTGATCACCGCTTTCATATCATACGGCTGATTGGGATTGGTAGGAATCAAATCGATAATCTCGGGAGTGAGACGTGTAGCTACATCCGTTGTGGCAACAAAAGGTGGTTCTTCCATATTATTGCCCGGCAGATAAGAAATCAGTTCACGTATCCAATTGATGCAGTCGATATCGTTTTCTGCCGTAAAGTGCGTCACTCCGGTACGATTGGCATGAATAGCCGATCCACCTAAATCTTCTTTGCTCACATCTTCTTGTGTGACACTCTTTACAACGTCGGGACCAGTGATGAACATATAGCTAGTGTTCTTCACCATACATATAAAGTCCGTAAGAGCTGGAGAGTAGACAGCACCACCGGCACAAGGCCCCATAATAGCACTAATCTGAGGAATAACGCCCGAAGCAAGAGAATTGCGCAAGAAGATACCGGCATAGCCAGCCAGCGAACGCACTCCTTCTTGAATACGTGCTCCACCCGAATCGTTCAACCCGATAACAGGAGCCCCCATCTTCATGGCCATATCCATGATTTTACAAATCTTCTGAGAGTAGGTATTTGACAGTGAACCACCGAAAACGGTGAAATCTTGTGCAAAAACAAAGACCAATCTCTTTCCAATCAAACCATATCCTGTCACCACACCGTCGCCTAAGAATTTTTGCTTCTCAAGACCGAAATCATGACATTCATGTGTCACAAATTTATCCACCTCGATAAATGTTCCTTTTTCAAGCAACAATTCGATGCGTTCACGAGCTGTCAGTTTACCACTTGCGTGTTGTTTCTCAATGCGTGAAGCGCCTCCTGCCGCTTCCGCCTGCTTATTCAAAGCTTCTAGTTGCTCCAACAGTTGTTTCATGAGGGTAATTGTTATTTAAGGTTCTACTTATAGTGAGTTCATGTAATCACAAATATAGTTATATTTTTCAACCAAGTGTGTCAGACCAATAAAAAGAACTTCTATTTGTATTTCTTTAACTATAAAAGAATACAAAATGTTTATTTTTTTGGTGTATTGATATCAGTCAATAAATTCATAAGAAAGTTTCTTTTGAAACATCAAGACGTCTCTAAAGAATCGTCTTGATGTTTCGAAAGTTTCTTCAATATGTTATTTAAACAAGATAAGGACGTTTATTGAATGATAGATTCACCCTTTCTGCATAACGAAATCAACTTCATCAAAGAGATTATGTTTTGATGTAATCACCTGTATTCTTTCAGGCAGAAGATGTAATTAATTTATCAGCAGTGACGTCATATCCAAAGCACCTCCTACTATCGATTCGTTGAAGATGGTCAGCTCATCTTCGGGTGTCTGCAACGCCAAGATGTATAGCAATGGCAGATAATGATCGGGGGATGGAATGGCCAAATGGTATTCTCGTCCAAGTTTGGTGTAATCTAACAATGGCTGATGAGTGCCGTTCTTTATATGCTCCATCACTTCACGATGTACCTTTTCTGCCCAATCGAATGCAGAATCGGGTTGATAGAGTGTGTTCCAATCGAGTGCTCTCAAGTTGTGAATCAAATTGCCACTTGCTACAATCAGCACACCTTCTTCACGGAGCGGAGCCAACTCTTTGGCCAAAGTATAATGCCAAGAAGCCGATTGGGTATAATCCAAACTCAGCTGGACAACAGGGACATCTGCCTTCGGAAAGAGGTATTTGAGTACAGCCCAACAGCCATGGTCCAAACCTCTATCCTCATCCAATGAAACCGAAGCAGAACGAAGCAGACCTTGCACACGCTGCGCCAGTTCGATACTACCCGGAGCAGGATAAGTGACTTCGTACAAAGCCCGTGGAAATCCGCCGAAATCATGAATGGTCTGGGGTTGCGAAGCCGCTGTAACAAATGAGCCTCGCGTTTCCCAATGGGCTGATATACAGAGGATGGCTTTAGGACGAGGTATACCTACAGCAACTTCTGCTATACCGCGAGTAAAGATACTATCCTCAATAGCGTTCATCGGACTACCATGTCCGATGAACAGCAGTGGCATACGTTCGGAAACGCTTTTCATAATTCCTCCTTATTTTTCGGGACTAAATTCTACATCACCTGTAATATTCACTTCATTGCTTATCATTGCACTAGGATATTTTGAACCCAAGGCAAAGTCAGTACGTTTCAGAGTTCCCATCACACGGAATCCGGCAGTGAGTTTCTTATTCATCGGATTGGTGGTCATACCAAAGAAGATGACATTGAGTTTGATATTCTTAGTAACACCGTGGAATGTAAGGCGACCGAACATTACACCCTTCTTCGCTCCTACCTTTTTGATAGATGTACTAGTGAAAGTAAGTGTAGGATATTTCTCAGCATCGAAGAAGTCGGCCGAACGAAGATGATTGTCGCGAGCCTCAACATCTGTATTGATAGAAGCCACTTTGGCTGTCAATGTAACTTTTGCATCGCTATAATCAGACTTTGTGGTGTGTACCACTGCTTTGAAATCGGTGAAGCGTCCGCTCACCTGAGATATCATTAAATGTTTAACAGTGAAACCGAGACGAGAATGTTGTGCATCGTTGTTCCATACTTTTTGTTGTGCACCAGCCAATACTGTGATTGCCATCAAGGCAAATAATAATAATGATTTTTTCATTTTTCCTTTGTTTTTAATTGTTTATTATTGATGATGCAAAGGTCGGGGAAAAACGAAAGTCGCGGGTAACAGTTTTAGGAAGAATAGTTGTGATATTAGGAAATGAGTGAAGTCATCTCTTTACGGAAGTCCGATGGAGACATTCCTGCACGCTTTTTAAAGACATGAGTGAAGTAGGTCTTCTCGTTGAAACCCAGTTCGAAACCAATTTCGGCAATCGTCTTATCGGTAGTGACAAGCAGATTCTTCGCCTCGACAAGTTTGCGGGTCTCGATAATCTCCGACACACTCTGATGAAGCACATGCTGACATATCAAATTGAGATTGCGAACTGTCATAAACAGCTTCTCAGCATAGAAATTGACATCATGTGGTTCTTTAAAGTGTTCTTCCAAGATACCTAGAAAGTTTTTGAAAGTAGCACTCTGTACACTCACCTTATTATCATTATCGGTATCTTGCCTTCTTCTTTCAGAGTCTATCATACTAATCAGCGCATTGAGCAACTGCCGGATGACAGAATAATCGGGGGCAGGCTGCACATACTCTTGATGGATAAGCGTACAAACCGTGTCGAAACGGCGGAAGCAACTATCGAAAGGAATGCAGATATTGGCTTTGTCGTGAAACTCGGTATAAAGTTGAAATACCATATCGGCAATAAAATCACTTTTGAAACGAATCACCCAGATATCGCACTTACCATTGCGTGCCAACGGTTTGAGGCGATGCACTTTGCCCGCCGTGATGAAACTGACAAAAGGTGCATCTACTGTTTCGGAGCGGAAATCTATGAAATGCTCCAGCCGTCCGTCGATACCGATGAGCAGTTCTTCGTAATCATGAATATGAGCCTCGTTGGGCGAATTGAGCACCCGCTGCGAATCTTCTATACCAAACTTATATATCGTAAAAATATCATCCATCTCAATTTTGCTTTTGCTTCGAGGATGCAATAGTAAAGAAAAAGAATGAGATGAGCAAATAAAAAAGAACTGCACCAGAAAAGAATCTTTCTGGTGCAGCATCAAATTACGTGAATCAAAAAACTTATAACATTATATTATTTCCATGCAGCAGTTTGAGTCAATGTATAGCCATGGTCTGCATAATCTTGGATTTCGCTTGTTCCAATAGGAGAAAGATAAGCCTTCTCTTCATCGAAAGCATCGCGAGCTACCATTGTAGAATATTGGAAGAAACCAATCATCTTATCACCATTCTTTCCGTCGTAAGTAACTAATGTACCATCGGCAGTGCGAACACGAATCTTACCAACATTAGCCGGTTTCAAATCAGAAGGATCATCTTTAGGGAAGTTCACCCAGCAGCCGAACATAGTATCCGGATTCTTGGTGTTGTCCATATAATTAATCTTCTTCCAACGTTTGATATCAAGCAAACGGGTATGTTCGAAAACAAATTCCATACGACGTTCGCGACGAATCTCCCACAATAATTTTGAGACATCAGAATCACGAGCAGGATCATCAGGAAGATTATTCAACAATAAAGGCTTTGTTTGCTGAACACCATTTGCTATTGCAGTTGCATCCAGGGGACGAAGGCGAATCTGATTGATAGAAGCATCAATATCTGCCTGAGTCACAGCTGTTCCACCATAGCTCTCTGCCAGTTCTTCTTTTGCTTCAATCCAATTGAGCAATACTTCGGCATAACGGAGTATCGGAGCATCGTTATAATTCAAAGCGCCAGTATACTGCAATGGACGGTTACCATTATCATTATAATAAGAAGCACCTTGACGACTGATAAACTTATCACCATAAATCATCGAAGTAGAAGTATTGAGCGGGAAGTTGAAGAACGAAGCCTCAAAACGTGGATCTCGCGTCTTTGCCATTTCAGATAGATTGAAATCCGCAGCATTGGTAACACTAGATTTCTGATAAGGCATACCATCATTGCAGCAGAAAGACTTGATGAGTGCAAGTGTAGGAGCCGCGCCACTATTTGTTTCCTGACCATTAGAATAGGAAGCAATACTGTGAGTGACTACAGATGTAGCATAATGACGATAGAAGATAACTTCAGGATGTCCTGCCAAGTCATCAGAGCCAAACAATGAGCGGAAATCTTTGGAACAAGCATACTTGCCAGAACTCATCACGATATTGGCAGCATCAACGCAAAGTTGCAAATACTTTTTGGCACGTGAAGCATCGAGGTTATGGTATTTCTCCCAAGTACCTTCGAAAAGCATGATGCGTGATGCAATACCAGCAATAAGGTATTTGTTGACATACTGTGTACTATTGTTATCTTGAACGTATGCAT
Organism: Bacteroidaceae bacterium; assembly: GCA_036846645.1. Taxonomy (GTDB): domain Bacteria; phylum Bacteroidota; class Bacteroidia; order Bacteroidales; family Bacteroidaceae; genus JAAYUD01. The sequence goes on from DAIUBN010000136.1 coordinate 8,033, forward strand.
TCTGCATAGCATATTGCAAATCATCATAAACGTGATCCATCACCT
>DAIUBN010000137.1:0-8042 GCA_036846645.1 Bacteroidaceae bacterium
ACTCATATCTTGCTAGTTACATCACCCCAGACTATACCAAGCAGGGGGTACTTCAGACATAATGCTATAAGTATCAGCGAGAAATACTGAAGATAACAGTCGATGAAAGTCGTAGGAGTAAATTATACATTGAGTTAAGGCATTCGTTGAGTCTGTTCTAGGATTTTAAAGAAGATATTTTTCTTGTTTACAAATAATTAGTGTCTTCAGTTCATAAACATAGAAAAACTCGAACTACAAAATATTATTTGATTTCAGCCTCAACTTCTTTTTCTACCTCATTCTCTTCGGTAGCAACCTGGTCTTCGGCAACTATAGTGTCATCATTTTCGACTGATTCTTCAGTCGTAGCGTTTTCTTCTAGTTGTTCGCGTTGTTCCTTTTGATTCTCTACCAATTCGAAGAAGTCGTGGTCGTGAAGTTTGACAAGGGCAGCCCTGGAAGCTACTTGTTGAGATTCCTTTTTAGAATAACCTTCGCCTTGACCGGCAGAGATGTTTTCGAGAAGTACTTCGGTATTGAAGATAGGATTGCCCGATTCGTCTTTCTGCTCTTCTATCAGATGAAAAGTGACATTGACTTTGTATTTCTGGCCCCACTCGATAAGGCGGGATTTGAAATTGACTTCTTTGTGAGACAGTTTGTTGAGATTGATGTGTTTGGCTATAATTTCTTTTTCGATAAACCGTTTGCAGTTGGCATATCCTCTATCCAGATAGATAGCACCTACAAGGGCTTCGAAAGCATTGCCACACATATAACTATTGTGGGAAGAGAGATGAGTGGTGGACTTAATCATCTTATCGAGTCCTATCTCTATAGCCAGTTTGTTGAGTGTTTCGCGCTGCACAATTTTGGAGCGCATATTAGTGAGAAAACCTTCGCCTCTACGTTTGAAGTAATCGTAAACGATATGTCCTACTACGGCATCGAGAATAGCATCACCCAGAAACTCCAATCGTTCGTTATTGATGGGTATACCGTCTTCGGTGCGAAGGAAGGTCGACTTATGAGAAAGTGCCTGTTCGTAGAGCGAAATATCGTGAGGGAAGAAACCAATCATTCTATAGAAACAAAAATAAGACTCCCTGTTCTTGCGAAAAGAGAATCTTATTCTATCTATAAAATTTCGTAGCACGGCTTATTCGGCGTATTTTTTGAAAATTACACAAGCATTATGTCCACCAAATCCGAATGTATTCGAAAGAGCGACATTCACTTCGCGTTTCTGAGCCTTGTTGAATGTGAAGTTCAGTTTGTAATCCAATTCTGGATCATCATCACCTTCAACATGGTTGATTGTTGGAGGAACGACACCGTCGCGAATTGACAAGATACAAGCTATGGCCTCTACAGCACCAGCTGCACCCAGCAAGTGACCGGTCATAGATTTTGTTGAACTGATATTCAATTTGTAGGCTGAATCGCCAAATACTTCTTTAATAGCTAATGCTTCAGAACGGTCACCAACAGGAGTTGATGTGCCATGAACATTGATATAATCAATATCTTCTGGCTTTATGCAAGCATCATCCAAAGCATTCTGCATTACCAATTTTGCTCCCAATCCTTCGGGATGAGAAGCTGTGAGATGATAAGCATCTGCCGACATACCTGCACCAATAAGTTCTGCATAGATTTTGGCACCACGTGCTTTGGCATGTTCAAGTTCTTCGAGAACCAAGCAACCACCACCTTCGCCCATTACGAAGCCATCACGGCTGCCGCTGAAAGGACGAGAAGCTGTTTCGCATTCTTCATTGCGGGTAGAAAGAGCGTGCATGGCATTGAAACCACCAACGCCCGAAGCAGCAATAGCCGATTCGGAACCACCAGAAAGAATGATGTTTGCTTTGTTTAAACGAATAAGGTTGAAAGCGTCAGCAATAGCATTTGAGGAAGTGGCGCAAGCTGAACATGTAGCATAGTTTGGTCCGTGGAAACCATATTTGATTGATATCTGACCAGCAGCAATATCCGAAATCATCATAGGAATGAAGAACGGATTGAAACGAGGACCGTCTTCGAGATGAGTGTAGTACTCGCCTACTTGCTCTTCGAAAGTACGGATACCGCCAATGCCGGCACCAAAGATTACACCAATTCTATTGCAATCTTCCGTTTCAATATTTATCTTTGAATCGTTGATAGCCTCTTCTGCTACTGCAACAGCAAATTGAGCGTAGCGGTCCATCTTGCGAGACTCTTTACGATCGAAATATTGAAGCGGATCAAATCCTTTTACCTCACATGCAAACTGAGTTTTGAATTTTGACGCATCAAAATAAGTAATAGCCCCTGCTCCACTAACTCCGTCAACACAGTTCTTCCAAAATTCTGGTACTGTATTGCCTATTGGCGTAATGGCTCCAAGACCTGTTACTACAACTCTTTTTAATTCCATATTGAATAAAAACGGCAATTATTATTTTGCGTTGTTCTCGATGTAAGAAATAGCATCCCCAACGGTCTGAATCTTCTCAGCTTCGTTATCAGGAATTGAAATGCCAAATTCTTTTTCAAGCTCCATGATGAGTTCTACTGTATCCAATGAATCAGCACCTAAATCGTTTGTGAAACTTGCTTCAGGTTTTACCTCAGATTCTTCAACGCCTAATTTGTCAACGATAATCGCTTTAACTTTTGATTCAATTTCTGACATAACTTTAATTTTTTAATTAGTAATTAGTTTTATTTCTTTAAATTTGCGGTTGCAAAGGAATAAATATTTATCGTCCTAAACAAATTTTTGATTAACTAAATTCAATATTTTGCACATTTTTCACTGTTTTGTGCACTAAAGTAAGATAAACATGAAAAAAAACATCGCAATTTTCGCTTCGGGCTCGGGAACAAATGCCGAAAACATCATCAACTATTTCAAAGATAATGATGAAGTTACTATCAAACTTATCGTCTCTAATAAAAGTGACGCTTTTGTACTTCAGAGAGCAGCTCGGCTGAATGTTCCATCTGTAGTTTGCCCTAAATCTGACTGGGCTACAGGTGAACACATCCTTTCTTTGATGAAAGAGAATGAAATAGACTTTATCGTCTTGGCGGGTTTCTTGCTCAAAGTACCTCAGATTCTTCTCGACTCGTATCCACGCCGTATCGTCAACATCCACCCTGCCCTACTGCCAAAACATGGTGGGAAATCAATGTATGGCAGCAAAGTGCACGAAGCCGTTGTTGCCGATGGAGATAAGGAAAGCGGCATCACTATACATTATATAGATGAGCACTACGACCAGGGGCAGACTATTTATCAGGCCAAATGCGAAGTATTGCCTACCGATACGCCCGATGACGTTGCCAAGAAAGTTCACGCTTTAGAGTACAAGTGGTTTCCGGTGATTATTGACAGGGTACTCGATAAACTCTAGCAGAAACCTATAAGGACTAGATTCTTATCCACCTTTCATATAATAATAGCCGCTCTACTTGGCGGCTATTATTATATGGTATGCTTCGGGCTGTCTTCTTAAAGGATAGTTGCCTCTAAAATATTCGAACTTCTCGGGACTGGCTTTAAGTAAAGCACTGTCGTGCCGAGGATCATATATGGTGAGAAGAGCCTCATCGGGGGAGGCAGCCTGGATTATATCGGCTAACGGCTTAGGAGGCTGAATATCGAAAGATTCTTTCAAACCGAAGAAACGACATAGCGATTGGAGCGACATACGAGTGGCATTTGCTTTGCCATCGGCAGCATATCCTGCAATATGAGGTGTGCCAATCAGTACTTTATCTAGTAATTCGAGATTGATATCGGGTTCATTCTCCCAAACATCGATAACGGCGTCGGATATCTGATGATTATTGAGGGCAGACAATAAAGATGAAGTATCGATGACTCCCCCTCGAGAAGTATTGATAATGACAGGACGACGGCCGAGCGACTTGAAGAAATGATCATCGGCAAGATGATAGGTCTTGTAGATGCCCTCTTTATTTAAAGGTACATGAAAAGTAATGATATCACTCTCTTCTATGATCTGCTTCAATGAGACAAAGGGTTCATCATATTCTCCCCTCTCTCCGTTGTGCTCTCTGGGTGGATCATTTTGGAGGACCCGCATACCGAGTTCACGAACTACCTTCACTACTTTCTTTCCGACATTGCCAATTCCGACTACACCCATTGTCAATTGATGAAGATCCATATTACGGGTTTGCTTCAGCACCAGGAGAGTAGATTGAATATACTGCGCTACAGAAGCCGAATTGCAACCGGGAGCATTCTGCCAAACAATTCCTGCCTGCCGGCAATAATCTACATCAATATGGTCGAAACCAATTGTTGCAGTCGCTATGAATCGGACTTTACTTCCTTCGAGCAACGCTCTGTTGCAGATAGTCCGGGTACGGATAATCAGCGCATCGGCATCACGAACAATTTCGGGAGTAAAAGACTTGCCAGGAACAAATATTACCTGGTCGGCTATCTGTTCCAAAGCTTCTTTTATATAAGGTATCTTATCGTCTACAACAACTTTCATTTTCTTTCGATTTTATTGACTGACAAAAGTAGTCATTTTATCAGTGTCGTGTATTGGTTTGGAAAAGAAAAACTTAGAAAGCGTTGCCATATTGAATTATTTTCTATAGTTTTGCTGCTTTAACCATTTAATTTTTCATTTAGATGAAGACCTTTAGTAACATTTGCAATGAGATTTTTGAAAAATCGACAGCAGATTACCATATTAAGGATGATATTGATACGCCAATCAACAATCCGTTTGAAATAAAGACGATTGAATACTATCTGTATTTGAAGAATTGGATTGATGCCGTGCAATGGCATTTGGAAGATATTGTCCGCGATCCGAAGATTGATCCGGTAGAAGCTTTAGCCATCAAGCGAAGAATAGACAAGTCCAATCAGAACAGAACTGATCTGGTAGAGCTGATTGACAGCTATATCTACGACAAATATAAAACCATCAAGCCACTTGCTGATGCCATTATCAATACCGAGAGTCCGGCATGGGCTGTCGACCGCCTGTCTATCCTGGCTCTCAAGATATACCACATGCAACAAGAGGTGAAGCGTACTGATGCTTCGGCAGAACATATTGCCGCCTGTCAGACAAAACTGAATATCTTGTTGGAACAGAAAGGCGACTTGTCGGTTGCGATAGATACTCTTCTAGCCAACATTGAAGCCGGCAAGATAATGGTGAAAGTATACAAACAAATGAAGATGTATAACGACCCAGATTTGAATCCGGTGCTTTATACTAAGAAATAAAACATGACACGTATTTTAATTATCCGTTTTTCAGCTATCGGCGATGTAGCGATGACCATACCTATTGTTTATTCGTTTGCCCGCCAATATCCCGATGTTGATATTACTTTTCTGAGCCGTAAGGTACTTCAACCTATGTTTCAGGAACTGCCACCCAATGTCCATTATTTTGCAGCAGATTTGAAAGGCAAGCATAAAGGACTTAGAGGTATCTACCGATTGTTTAAAGAACTCAAAGATATGAAGTTCGACATGGTAGCCGATTTCCACAGTGTGATTCGTACCAAGCTGCTATGTTCATTGTTGCGCACTACCGGAGTTCGTATCGAATCGGTTATCAAAGGGCGTTCCGATAAACACAAACTCATCCGCCGTCGTCACAAGGAGCTGAAACGTCAGAAAGATTCTTTCCGTCGTTTTGCAGATGTATTAGAGAAGCTTGGCTTCCCTATTCTGCTCGATTTCTCTTCTATCTATGGTGATAAAAAAGGCGACTTCTCTAAAATAGCAAATGTTGTTCCACCCAAAGGCAATGATCTGTGGATAGGAATAGCACCTTTTGCCAAGCACGAAGGAAAGATATATCCCAAACAACTGCAAGAGAAAGTGGTTGCACACTTCGCAGCTCAACAGGGGGTTAAAGTATTTCTCTTCGGTGGTGGAAAAGACGAGGTCAATGTATTCGACGAGTGGACAAAGAAATATCCTAAAGTGATATCTACCGCAGGCAGATTGAACATGTCTACCGAACTGATATTGATGAGTTATCTCAATGTCATGCTGTCAATGGACTCAGCCAATATGCACATGGCTTCGCTCGTCAACATCCCGGTCATCTCTATTTGGGGAGCCACTCATCCATACGCCGGCTTTATGGGTTGGAAGCAGTTGCCGGTCAATACCATTCAGCTCGATATGCCTTGCCGCCCATGTTCGGTATATGGCGAAAGCCCATGTTATCGTGGCGACTATGCCTGCCTCAACAATATTGACCCCGAAAGAGTCATCAAGAAGATAGAAGGTATCATTTATTAATCAAGATAAATGGCCATAGCAGATATACAAAGAGGCTCCGTCTCACGACGGGGCCTCTTTTATGCTAATTTAATTAATAAGAGGGAAATTGCTTTACAAATAGCATTCTTTCCCTATACCTGATTTAATATAATCTTTACTTTATAGGATTCCTTTTTCAACATCAGCATCATAAACAATCGTTCTAAACAAAACGTCATTGCTATGTCGCTTTCTGATTATTAGACGTTATCGGTATCTAATTCGTTGCATTATAGCTCGTTTTTTTAATTTATTTAATAGAAAAAGACATCTCGCAACGATAATTATTGATGCCGAATTTGATAATTATATCTTACTTTTTAAAAAAACATTGATTATGATGCAACGTTTTGCCATGTTGAATCGTCTTGTTTATAGTGCAAAAGAAAACGTTTCACAAAATATTAATAAGATGAAGACATTAGCAAGAAAAATGGTCTTGGCATTACTGACAATGACCTTATGTATGGGTTGTTCGGCTTCTCGCAAAGCGGTCAATAACAATTATAATAATGGCGGAGATACTTCCCGTTCATTCAATCTAAGCGGATTCAACTCGGTAGAACAACATGGTGTGGCCAATCTGACTATTATTCAGACATCTGGCAATTATAGTATCGAAGTAAATGGTACACCCGAATTGGTTGAAGCAACCAAAGTCTATATCAAGAATGGTATTCTTTACATCGACCAAGATAAGAGTAACGTCAAGGGCAGAGCCCATCTGAATGTCGTTATCAGTATGCCATCACTCGAATCGATAAAGAATCATGGAGTGGGTAATGTTTCTATCGCCCAACTGAACCAAAACAAGTTGAATATCGAAAGTATCGGTGTAGGAAATGTCAGAATCGAAAAGCTGAATTGCAACAGCCTTGATATTGACAACCGTGGCGTGGGCAATATTACTATAGGCGGCAAAGCAAGCGATGTGACCATCGACAACCGCGGTGTAGGAAATGTCAATACGATAGAACTCGACGCAGAGAACGTCAGTGCCGACAATCGTGGCGTAGGAAATATCAAATGCTCTGTTTCTGGCAAATTCAGTGCCTCAACACGTGGCGTTGGTAGCATAAGTTATAAAGGAAAACCTCGCTCAAAAGATATATCTCGCAGCGGGCTAGGAAGCATTAAGAGCATCTAGGAAACAATCGGTACAATAGTCTTATATAAGCCTTATGGGGCTTATAAGGCTAATAGGACCTATACAATTAGTTTGTATAGGCCCTACTTTATAGCACCTGCATATCATGCAGCCTCTTATAGTACCCATCGAGCTTGAGCAACTCTTCATGGCGACCTCTTTCAACTATTTCGCCTTCGTGAACCACACAAATCTCGTCGGCATTTCGAATTGTCGACAGACGGTGGGCAATAGCAATCGTGGTACGTGTCTTCATCAAACGTTCCAAAGCTTCTTGAACTAGGCGTTCCGATTCGGTATCGAGAGCAGAAGTAGCCTCATCAAGAATCAGAATAGGCGGATTCTTCAAGATAGCACGGGCAATGCTGATGCGCTGACGCTGACCGCCCGAAAGTTTACCTCCCCTATCTCCGATATTGGTATCATAGCCCTGTTCGGTCTCCATAATGAAATCATGAGCATTGGCTATCTTGGCAGCCTCTTCTACTTGTTCGCGAGTAGCATTCTGAACGCCGAAAGCTATATTATTAAAGAATGTATCATTAAATAGTATCGCTTCCTGATTGACATTGCCGATAAGGCTGC
>DAIUBN010000138.1:0-8031 GCA_036846645.1 Bacteroidaceae bacterium
AGTGTAATTTCGCAAACTTTTTGCCTATAATTAGTTTACATATTTTATATAAAGAGAGAAATGACTATTGAATTGAAAGAGAATGGAGGAATTCCTAGAACTCTATTATTTACATTAACCATTATCGCAGGTCTTGCTGTTGCCAATCTATACTATGCTCAGCCATTGCTCAACATGATTCGCGAAGAGCTTAAAATATCAGCCTTCGAGGTGAATTTCATCCCATTGCTTTGTCAGATTGGATATGCATCGGGAATATTGTTTGTTGTGCCTTTGGGCGATCTGCTCTATCGTAAAAAGATTATACTTTTCAATTTTGCTATATTGGTGGCGTGTCTGCTCATCATAGCAGTTACCGCCAATCTGCCATTGATACTAGTGGCTTCGTTTATATCGGGTATCTGCTCGGTGACTCCTCAGATATTTATTCCTATTGCATCGCAATACTCAGCTCAGCATAACAAAAGCCGTAATGTAGGAATTGTTCTTGGAGGATTATTATCGGGCATTCTGTTATCGCGAGTAGTGAGTGGTATTGTCGGAGAGTTGTGGGGCTGGCGCGCTATGTATTATATCGCTGCGATAATGATGCTGGTCTGCATTTTAGTGATTCAGTATCTTCTACCCAATATTCCTCCTACTTTCAGAGGTAAGTATTGGGATTTAATGAAGTCTATCTACCGACTATTGCACCAGTATAAAGAACTCCGTACTCATTCGTTCAGAGCAGCTTTGGTATTCAGCTCTTTTTCTTGTGTCTGGGCATGTCTTGCTTTCAAAATGAAACAAGCTCCATTTTATGCCGGCAGTGATATTGTGGGACTAATAGGTCTATGTGGACTTGGTGGCGTTGTAACAGCTTCATTAGCCGGAAGATACATATCACGAGTAGGAGTGCGGAATTTTCATCTCATTGGATGTTTCCTTAATCTTTCTGCCTGGGCTCTGATGTATTGGGCCGGCAACAGCTACATAGGACTTATTGTCGGCGTGATATTGATAGATATCGGTATGCAGTGCATTCAGCTCAGCAACCAGTCATCACTGTTTCAACTTTGCCCCCCCGCCGCCAATCGTATTAATACCATCTTTATGACGATGTTCTTCTTTGGCGGATCTCTAGGTACTTTCTTTGCCGGCACTGCCTGGCAGGAATATCAGTGGGCAGGCGTTGCTGGAGTTGGAGCAGTTCTGACAATGGCATCAGTGGTGTTCACTCTGAGTACTAGAGAATAAACAGATAAGCCTTATAATACCAATGAGGTTTATAAGGCTTATACATTTATATTGTTTGTAGCTTGGAACTAGTCCAAGTCATAGTTTATTGCAATCTTTGTTTGAAAGTGCGATACCCGAATACCGTTATTACTACAAAGCAGACTAATGGAATAATAAACGATAAATTTACAGCTGGGAAACCCTGGATAGAGCCCATATCAATAATTTTGGCTTGTGCAAGAGGTAAAACCGAACCACCAAGGATAGACATGATTAGTCCGGCAGCACCAAACTTGGCGTCATCGCCCAAGCCTTTGAGAGCTATACCATAGATTGTGGGGAACATCAACGACATACAAGCCGATACACCTACCAAGCAATACAAACCAAGCATACCTTGGAATCCGATAACACCGGCAGTGAGGCAGCATGCTGCAATAGCCAATATCATGAGCAACTTTCCTGGATTAAAATATTTGAGGAGGAACGTACAGATGAAACGACTGCAACAGAAGATGACCATCGCTATAATATTATAAAGCTGACTCGTTACTTCTGCCTCTTTTTCGGCCATGCCTTCGCCCATCAATACCCTGGTGCCATATTGGATAACAAATGTCCAACACATAATCTGAGCACCTACATAGAAGAACTGAGCTATAACGCCCTCACGATAATGGCGGATAGAGAATATTCGTTTTATTGTCGGAATGAAGTTAATATCATGATTGGCATCGCCATTTTTCGGCATCTTCATAAATAATATAAGAAGGAACATACACAGAATGACAACACCTATTATTAAATAAGGTGCTATCAGTATAGACAAGTCGGACTGTTTGAGTGCTTCAAACTGAGTATTGTCCAATTTGGCTCTTTGTGCTGTATCCATTGGATTGAGCCTAGCCTGAATAAACTGCATGGCGACGAACATACCACAGAGCGAACCCATCGGATTGAACGATTGGGCAAAATTGAGTCGCCGAGTAGACGTTTCTTCTGTTCCCATCGACAAGATATATGGATTGGCACTTGTTTCTAAGAAAGACAATCCGCAAGTAAGAATGAAATAAGCCGCCAAGAATGGATAGAAACTACCCGACATCTTTGCAGGGAAGAAAAGGAAGGCACCAATAGCATACAATCCAAGTCCCATCAAGATACCTGCTTTATAGGAGAACCGACGAATAAATATTGCGGCAGGGAATGCCATTGCAAAATATCCGCCATAGAAAGCGACCTGTACAAGCGTTCCGTCGGAGACACTCATGCGGAATATCTTAGAGAAAGCTTTCACCATTGGATTGGTAATATCATTGGCAAATCCCCAAAGAGCAAAGCATGAGGTGATTAAAACAAACGGAACCAAATAGCTTATTCCGTCCTTATAGAAAATAGAATCTTTTGCGTGTTTCATGATAATTATTTATTGATGGCACAAATATAGTTACTTTTCATAAAACCCACCCATTCGAGGCGTAAAAATCTACGTCCCCGAAGGGTGTGAATTTAAACAAAAACAATGTTCTAAAACTAAACTAAAGTAATTCTGTCGTATTTCATTCTGTGTCTGTAGGATAGTATATATGTGGAATAACACTCTTTCTAACAATATTGCGCAATTCTTTTATATCGGCTATATCACCTTTTGCCAACGCCTGAACCAGAATATTTCCCATCGCAGTAGCTTCTATCGGCCCGGCATAAACAGGAATACCAAGATAATTGGCAGTGAGCTGGTTGAGCAAGGTGTTTTGTGAACCTCCTCCAATGATATGCAACTGTTCTATTGGTTGCGGCAATAATTTATTCATCTTTTCTACCGCTTGTTTATATCTGAAAGCTAGAGACTGTAGCACACATCTTATCAGTTCGCCATTCGTGAGTGGCACCTGAAGGTTATGTTTTATGCAATAGCCCTTAATGGCCAATTCCATATTCTCAGGGTTGGTGAACATCGGATCGTCGACAGCAATTATTGTTCTGATAGATGACTGAGAAGCCTCGGATAGAATCTCTTTATAAGTCAGCTCTTCCCCTTTAGATTTCCATTCTTCCATCAGGCGCTGCATAATCCATAGTCCAGTGATATTTTGCAAGAAGCGTATAGTGCCTCCAACACCACCTTCATTAGTGAACCCGGCCAAGCGAGCCTCTTCGGTAAGGATTGGTTCGTCGAGTTCGGCACCAAGCAACGACCACGTTCCCGAGCTTAGGAAAGCCTTAATCTTCCCTTCCGCAAAAGGAGTAGCAGCAACAGCACTAGCAGTGTCGTGAGAACCGACAGCTATAACATCTATGGTATCGAGACCAAGTTCTTTTGCAATATTTTCTTTTAATTTACCTCGCACTGTCCCCGGCAATACAATATCACCAAATAATTGTGCCGGTAGTCCCAATCTATCAATCGTATTTTCCGACCATTGGCGAGAACGAGCATCGATCAATTCGGAAGTCGTAGATATGCTATATTCATTATTGGCTACTCCGGTAAGATAATAGCTGAAAAGATCGGGCATAAATAGTAGTTTGTCTGCAATTTGCAACTGCTGCGAACCACACTGTTTCATGCTATACAGCTGATAGAGTGTATTGATAGGTAGCACTTGTATACCAATTTCATTATAATGTTGTTTCATATCGAGCAATTCGAGAACCTTTTCGGGCATCCCGGTCGTACGGCTGTCGCGATAACATACCGGATTTCCAATCAAATCGCCGTTGGCATCAATCAATCCAAAATCAACACCCCATGTATCAATTCCTATACCTTTAATATTATATTCTCTTTGTGATGCTATCTTCAGTCCTTTCTTCATATTATCAAAGAGAGAGAGAAAATCCCAATAGATGTGGTTTCCCAACCTCAACTGTCGGTTAGAGAATCGGAAGATCTCTTCCATAGTAAGAGTGTCTTGAACAAGACACCCAGCCATAACTCGACCACTTCCCGCGCCAAAGTCTACAGCAATATATGCACGAAGGTAATTAGTAGCCATAATTGTCGTGTTTTATTCTATGATTATTTTGTTATTTTTCCTAATACATAAACCTCAAGGTCCTCAATTTCTTCGGGTGTGAGTACCGAATAGTCGCCACCCGACTCGACGATGATGCGACAAGCCATTTCAAAGAAAGTGGCACGTTCAAACACTTCGTCGAAGTCTTTACCGCACACCACCTGACCATGATTGGTGAGCAAGATAGAATCGTGCTCTTTCATCGCTTCAACAACAGCTTTTGCCAACTCAGGAGAGCCTGGACGGAAATAAGGCACGATAGGAATTTCACTTCCTACGTGACATGGAATTTCGGCCGTTACATTAAAATTGGTCGGTTTGTTCTTCATGCAAGAGATAGCAGTGGCATATTCTGATTGAAAATGAAACACTACATTCACCTCGGGACGTTCCATCATCACTCCACGATGAAACACACTCTCCATTGAAGGCTTTACGCCATTCTTTGTCTCACCGGTAGCAATATCACATATCGCTACTTTATCTTTGGTTAAATTGGGCACCCACGAGCCTGTACCCGATATCAATGCCTCATCGCCTATCCTCCAGGAGAGGTTACCGCTACTACAAAGCGTGAGCTTTGCATCTCCGTAGCGGTGAGCCTGCTGGACGAATTTTTCTATATGTTCATTCGTTATCATCGAATTATATCTTATACATTATTTATATATAGGGCCAAAGTTCTTGCAAGCACGATAGTCTGCACCTTCCTTATCCATACCGAATGAATTCCAAGCTGACGGACGGAATATCTTGTCGTCTTCAACATTGTGCATACAAACAGGAATACGAAGGATAGAAGCCATTGTGATGAGGTCGGCACCAATATGTCCGTAGCTGATAGCACCATGGTTGGCACCCCAGTTGTTCATTACAGAATATACATCTTTGAAAGCTGGCTTATCGCACAAACGAGGAGCAAACCAAGTAGTAGGCCAAGTACGGTCGGTACGTTCGTTAAGAATCTTATGAATTTCAGGTTCCAATTCGACTGTCCAACCTTCTGCAAGCTGAAGCACCGGTCCTAAGCCTTTTACCAAGTTGAGGCGCATCATTGTAACAGGCATGCCACCTTTGGTGAGGAAGTTGGAAGAGAAACCACCGCCACGGAAGTAACCACGGTCAGCAGGATACCAAGTGGTAGCATCCAAGCAGTTCTTAACATCGTCTTCGGTCATCTCCCAAGGTTGTTTCATCATTGGGTTGCCCTGAGCGTCACATTCCTGACCTGTAGCGTCGAGAGTTGTAGCTCCAGAATTGATAAAGTGAATGATACCATTCTTACCTAGTCCCGTAAGCTCTTTGCCTGTAACACGTTTTACAGCCTCAGGGCTCCAATAAGTACGAATATCAGAGAACATCTGTGGACGACTGGTCAACAAATGGCCAAACAGCATAGCGATACCATTGCAAGCATCATTTTCGGTAGCTAGAACAAAAGCTTCACGTATACCGTTCCAATCGAAGTTGGTATTCATCAAAGCTTCTGGGAAGTCACCATTAGGATAGAAATCAGTCCATTGGCGTTGACCTTGGAAACCGGCAGCAATAGCATTATGACCTAAAGACTCTTCTTTAAAGCCCAGACCCTCCAGCTTTGGATTGCCAATCATCAAGTCGCGCATAATAATCATCATCTTGACAACAAACTCCCAATCTTTTTCTTTCTGCTCGCGAGTTTTAGCCTTTTCAGGATGATTGAAGTCGTGTCCTTCTCTTGTCTTGCAATATTTTTCTGTCCAAGCCATTGCTTTAGCAAACTCTTCTTTATCGTAGATACCCTCTTCCATACGGCGGATAATCTCTGTAAGGTCGATGCTTTCGTTGCGCATGCCCAGATATTCCTGGAAGAAATCAGGATTAACAATAGAACCTGCAATACCCATGCAGACACTACCCATCGACAGATAAGATTTACCTCTCATTGTCGCTACAGCCTGTGCCGAACGAGCAAAGCGAAGAATCTTCTCAGCAACATCCTCAGGTATAGTATTGTCATCCAAATCTTGAACATCATGTCCATAGATACCAAATGCAGGAAGTCCTTTTTGAGTATGAGCAGCAAGAACAGCAGCTAGATATACAGCACCCGGACGTTCTGTTCCGTTAAAGCCCCAAACAGCTTTAGGATAATAAGGATTCATATCCATAGTTTCTGAGCCGTAGCACCAGCAAGATGTTACAGTTATTGTTGATCCAACGCCTTCGCGTTCGAATTTCTCTGCACAAGCAGCACTTTCGGCTACACGGCCGATAGTAGTATCAGAAATGACACATTCTACAGGACTGCCATCGCCATTCTTCAAATTGCTACTGATAAGAATAGCTACGGCTTTTGCCAAGCCCATTGTTTTCTCTTCAAGACTCTCGCGAACGCCACCCTGGCGACCGTCGATTGTGGGACGAATCCCAATTTTAGGATACCTTTTCATGATATTAATCTCCTTTATTAGTCATTATATTTATAACCTATTTTCTTATTCTTTTCTATGCTGAACCGTGCTGACATTTATCTATAAAAAAATTAGACGGAGTTCCGCATTCTAACTTCTGTAGCTAGGTATTTTTGAACAGGAGCACCTGTCAGCACAAACTGTGCTGCCTCATTGCCCATCTCCTCCCAATCTATACTTATTGCAGTTATACCATTATCTATTACTTCATACGAAGGAATGTCATTGTAAGCAAGCAGTCCGAAGTCTTTACCACACTCCAATCGCTGTTGACGTCCGCTTTTAATGACTTTGACCACGTCTTGTTGCTTGATAGCAACATAAGCCACTCCACGCTGAACAACTAAATTGTCGACATCTTCGACCACCTCGTGAAGAAGGCCCTCTACATCACAGAACTTTTCGAAATAGATGAGACTGCTCTTAGGGTGTTTAAGGCCCTTGGGAAACAAAGCCACCATTTTTCGGTATTTGCGAAGCACACCTTTGAGCGACATCAATGTATTATATGTGCTCTCGTCAAAGTCCTGACAAATATACGAATAGCCGGTCTTATCGAACTTACCAAAATCGAGTAACAACAACTTGCCAACAGGAATCTTGGCAAGAGCCGGTGAAAACTTTTCATTATGAAAGTTCATCACAACGTATTTGTTGTAACGTCCAAGAGACTCTCGAATAATCGTATTGAAGAGCCGTTCGTTGTATTGATGAAATAGCAAATCGACTTTATAGCTCAAAGGGAGCTGTTTGATGAAGCTATTGTATAAAGCTTCTTTGAATGGAGTATACTGGTCGAGCAAAAGTAAGATATTAGTGACATGATTCACTACATAATATCCCTTGCCTGGAGTAGAATCTATCAAACCACGTTCACGAAGTTCGAGAAAAGCCTTGAACACCGTATCACGTGACACTTTATATTCAGCACTGAGATGATTGATAGAAGGTAAAGGATCACCACCACGGTATTCATTCATCGATATCGCTTGGTTAATCATATCAGCCAGCTGAAGCACTTTAGTCGTCTGCTGTCCGAAAGATATGTCATTCTTTTTACTTCTTACCATCAAAGTAGTTGTACATGTCAGTAACTGTGCTGAACCATTCTGATTGCAAAGTAATAAATTATAATTGAGAAAAGAAATAAAATACTATATGTTATGCAGCATAAAACGCATTTTTACATGTATTTAATAGATTATGGTATCTGCAAACATTAACAACTTCGTAATCATTCTGTCGCTACACCGTAACATGGATTGAAGACCTTTGCGGCGTAATCAAATTTGGAACAGAATGAATTTTATTAAATGTTTTCTATCAACCGAGAAATGGAA
>DAIUBN010000139.1:0-8031 GCA_036846645.1 Bacteroidaceae bacterium
GATTGCCGCCGTGGCTATATGATAAGTTGTACTAGCGAGAAACGTAAGGCATATGGCTGGCAGCGCGATGGCGGTATGGCAGAGTATCTGCTGGCCGAAGAGAAAGACTTGGTAGCATTGCCCGATTCACTGACTTATACCGATGGCGCACAGATTGCTTGCGGTTTCGGTACCGTTTACGAAGGATTGGAGAAAATTGGAATCTGTGGTGATGATGATGTGCTGGTTGTTGGTTTAGGCCCGGTCGGTTTGGCATCTTGTATGCTTGCCAAGGCTCTTGGAGCGAATAAAGTATACGGTGTTGATACCGTACAGAGCCGTATCGATATTGCTAAATCAAAGGGATTGGTAGATGATGCATTCCTGTCAGACGAGAAAGCTCTGGATAAAGTGAAAGCGCTGACCAATGGCAACGGTGTAGAACGTGCTGTCGATTGTTCGGGCAATACTTACGGCCGTCAGTTGGCAATTAGGGCTACCCGCAAATGGGGTAAGATAGTCTTCATTGGCGAAGGTGGTACAGTAGAGTTCAATCCGAGTCCCGATATCATTCACGAACAGAAAACAATTTATGGCTCATGGGTCACCAATATATGGCGTATGGAAGAACTGGTTGAACATATTGTTCGCTGGGGTATTCATCCCGAAGATCTCGTTACCGATCGTTTCACGCTCGATAATGCTTCCGAAGCCTACAAATTGATGGCAGAAGGCAAAAGCGGAAAGATTGCTATCGTTTTTGATGAAGAAATAAAATAGGAGCCTGTTTATATGATTAATTAAAGTATATCATGAAAAGAACATTATTAATATCTCTCTTCTTGTTGGGTGCTGCTTTGATTACTCAGGCTCAAGAACCTTGTACACATCCTTTGACTACTTTCAAAGAACCGTTAGTAGCAGGAAGGTTCAAGCCAACATGGAAGTCGCTCGAACAATACAAGGTACCTCAGTGGTATCAGAATGCCAAGTTCGGTATCTGGGCTCATTGGGGACCGCAGTGCGAACCTGAACATGGCGACTGGTATGCTCGTGGAATGTACGAAGAAGGGTCTGGAAATTATAAATGGCACAGAGAACACTATGGGCCACAGTCAAAGTTCGGTTTCAAAGATATCATTCATCAGTGGAAGGCTGCCAATTGGAATCCCGAAAAGTTAGTGAAGTTGTATAAAAGATGCGGTGCGCAGTATTTCTTTGCCATGGCCAACCATCACGATAATTTCGACCTTTGGGATAGCAAATATCATAATTGGAATGCCACAAAGTTGGGACCTCATAAGAATATTATTGCCGGATGGGCTGCGGCTGCACGACACAACAAACTTCCTTTCGGCGTGAGCGTCCATGCTTCTCATGCCTGGATGTTCTACGAACCGGCCCAACTGGCAGATACTGTAGGACAGTACAAAGGCATTCCCTACGATGGCAAACTGACGAAGGCCGATGGTAAAGGTACTTGGTGGGAAGGACTCGACCCGCAAGAACTGTATGCTCAGAATCATGCTAAGACCGTAAACCAAGATTCTGGCAAACAATGGGAATGGGGCAATGGTGCTGTGATACCCGACCAAGCCTACTGCGAAGATTTCTACAATCGAACAATGGATTTAATCAATAAATACAATCCCGATTTGATTTACTTTGATGACACCGCGCTTCCTCTTTGGCCGGTGAGTGATGCCGGACTGTATATTGCTTCCAATTTCTATAATAAGAATATGAAGCTTCATGGTGGAAAGCTCGAAGGCGTTATCTTTGGCAAAATACTCAATGAACAACAGCAAAAATGTTTGGTTTGGGATGTAGAACGTGGTGCACTCGATAAAATAAATCCTCGTTCTTGGCAGACTTGCTCTTGTATCGGAGGATGGCATTATAGCCGTGATCTTTACGATTGCAACGGATACAAATCTTCTAAAGAAGTCATTCAGATGCTTTCGGATATTGTGAGTAAGAATGGCAATCTGCTGTTGAGTGTCCCCGTTCGTCGTGACGGTACAATTGACGAAAAGGAAGAAGCAATTCTTCAAGGTATAGCCGGCTGGATGGATATTAATAAAGAATGTATCTTCGGCACTCGTCCATGGAAAGTTTTTGGTGAAGGTCCCGATGCCGAACAATCTCGCGAGTTGAAAGCACAGGGATTTAACGAAGGACAAAGCAAGTATACTTCGAGCGATGTTCGTTTCACAAAAAAAGGAAAAGCTATCTATGCTATATTGATGGAACGCCCATCGGATGGCAAAGTATGCATCAAATCTTTCTCTTCTACTTCGACCCATTTCAAAGGTCAGATCAAAGAAGTTCGTGTGCTCGGCTTTGGAAAAATGAAATATACCCAAAGTAAACAAGGACTAACGTTGACCCTCCCTACCTCAAAGAATTTTGTTCCTGTTTTAAAGGTTATATTGAAATAAATAATTAGGTGTTTTAGATTTTAGATTCATGGCCCGGTACAAATAAAAGATGTATCGGGCCTCTTTTTATATATACATTTTCTATCTGTCGTAATCGTCTTTATCTTTCATCCAAAACGTCTTGAAGTTTTGCACAAAACATCCTCATCTTTTTGTTGAAACGTCTTTATCTTTCGAGAGGGAGATAAAGACGTTTTTCTTCAATTCTCTATTGATGAATCAATCACCTTTGCCTGGTTTTTCTTCGCTTTAGGCGGAAATAGAATGGGTTATCGAATCATTCCGACTTTCTGGGGTTTTCTGTAAAAGAAATCTCATTCGAAGTTGAACTTAGCTAATACTTGCGATATTCGTTATTGAATTTACGTTAATTATATGTTGTACAATAGCTTTTTAGAAAAATCGGCTTTCTGAATAGTTAAAATAGGGATTTCTGTTCAAAATTCATCTTTATTTTTTCAAATTTCACCCTCCTGTTTCAACCGAATTTATACTTTTGACGCAAAATAATAAATTTTTATTAACCTAAAAATAGAGTTATGCGTAAAACACATCGTACAACAAATTTAGTGTTTCTCCTCATCTTTTTATTGATGAGTAGCGTTTCCGCGTTCGCTCAGAAGGGTATAACGGGAAAGGTCATTGATGCTAAGGGCGAGCCCCTTATTGGTGTCAGTGTAAGAGTTCAAGGAACTACCAATGGTGGCATTACCGATTTAGACGGTAAGTATTCAGTGCCAGCCAAATCGGGTAGTACCTTATTATTTAGTTTTATTGGTTATGTAAGCCAAGAGATTAAAGTCACCAATCAGAAAGTGATTAACGTGACTATGGTAGAAGATAACAAAACTCTTGATGAGGTAGTAGTTATCGGTTATGGTAGTATGACTCGTAAAGATGTTACTAGCTCTATCACGACAGTAAAGGCAGATAAGTTGAATACCGGTGTCTATACCGATCCCGGTCAGTTGTTGCAAGGTAAAGTACCTGGCTTGACAGTCGTTCAGAGTAGTGACCCTACAGCCGGAACAACATCAATATCTCTTCGTGGTGCATCTTCATTGCGTACTGGTGCAGCTATGGAACCTTATTATGTAATTGATGGTATTCCAGGCATGTCTTTAAATCTTATTGCTCCCGAAGATATCGAATCTATCGACGTACTTCGTGATGCTTCTGCAACTGCTATCTACGGTTCGAAAGCAGCCAATGGTGTTATTGTTATCACCACAAAAAAAGGTAGTAAGGCCGATCGCACTTCTGTATCTTACAGCGGTTATGTTGGTATCGACAACATCAGCAAACGTCTCGATATGATGAACGCTGCCGATTTGCACGCTTATGTCAAAGCCAACAATCTTACTTTGCCCAACGATAAAGGCTACGATACCAACTGGAATGACGAAGTACTTCGTACAGCAGTCAGCCACAGTCACAATGTTTCTATCAATGGTGGTAGCGAACGTTCTAGCTACAATGCCAGCTTGAGCTATATGAATAAAGATGGTATTGTTCGTGGAACTACTTTCGAACGTCTTTCGGGAAGAGCATACGCTCAGACCAAATGTTTGAACGATCGTTTGACATTGGCCATCAACCTGAACGCAGCACAAAGCAAAGGAAAGAATGTAAGTTCTAGCAAAGATGGTCAGAGTGTATTCGATGCCATGAACTATTATTCTCCATTACTTCCTACAAAGAATGAAGATGGTACATGGTATAACTATACTTCGGTGAATCAATACTACAATCCATTGTCAATGATTTATGAAGATTCTTATGAGACAGTCAAGAAAGTCTTCCAAGGAACTGGTAAGGCAACACTGCAGATATTTAAGGATTTAGTATGGAACTTGAACTTATCTTACGAGAATGAGACAGTAAATTATAACAACTATAATACAACCAATTCTCAAATCGTTACGACCAACGGACAAGCTTTCCGTGGAACACTTGAAAATAAGAAGAAAGTGTTGGAAACTTATTTCAACTACGATCATACTTTTGCTAAAGTTCATAAGTTAGGTTTGATGGGTGGTTATTCTTACGAGCAATCTGATAACAATGATGGCTATGGCCTAACTGTCTATGATTTCTATAGCAATGCCACTTCTTATTATAACCTTGGATTTGCAAACAAGATGGATATGAACGGTATCACTACTTATCCATTGGAAACTCTTAGAATGATCTCTTTCTATGGTCGTCTGAATTATTCATACGATAGCAAGTATTTGTTCCAGGCTACTATCCGTCGTGATGGTTCTTCTGCTTTTGGTAAGAACAATCGTTGGGGTACTTTCCCCTCGGCATCTTTTGCATGGCGTATGGGTGAAGAGAAGTTTATCAAGAACCTCAATATCTTCGACGATTTGAAATTCCGAGTTGGTTATGGTGTCAGCGGTAACTCTCTAGGATTTGGAGCTTTCCAAGCTATTCAGACTTACGGACCTTCTGGTTGGTTCACTTATACAGATGCCAATGGCAATGCCACTCAGTATCGTACTATCGCTGCTCAGTCTAACGCCAATCCAAATTTGAAATGGGAACGTACTTCAATGTTCAATATCGGTCTCGACTTTGCTTTCTTCGGTGGTCGTTTGAGTGGTACAGTCGAATATTACGACAAACGTACAAGCGATTTGATTTATTCTTATAGTGTTTCTACCAACCGTTATCCTTACGGTTCTATCTATGCTAACGTTGGTGATATCACTAATAAGGGTTTCGAAGTAACAATCAATGCTACTCCTGTTCAGACCAAGAACTTCACTTGGGATACAAGCCTGAATCTTTCGCACAATAAGAACAATGTGAAGAGTATCTCTAACAGCGATTATTCTGTAGATTATATCTCTGCAGCCGATCCTGAAATTGCCGGCTACTCTGCAAATGCATCTGTTCAACGTATTATGGAAGGTCATCCTCTTGGTACATTCTATACTTACGAATGGGCTGGCTATGATGCTGATGGTATCTCAGTATTCTACAAACGTGATCCAAAAACCGGAGAACGTACAGGCGCTACAACAAAAGATCCTATTGATACAGACCGTACAATTACCGGTTGTGCACAACCTAAACTGTCTTTGGGTTGGACAAACAACTTCAAATACAAAAATTGGTCATTGGATTTGTTCTTCACCGGTGTATTCGGTCATAAGATCTACAATGGTACCAAAGAACAGTATAGTAATGTAGGTTTCGTAACCGAAGGAAGAAACGTATTGAGATCTGTTGCAACAGAGCAAAGAGCTACTGATGTACAGGCACAGGCTCCTTCAGATCGTTGGTTGGAGAAAGGTGATTACCTACGTTTGTCAACTCTATCTTTGGGTTATACATTTGGTAAAATGGGTAATTGGATTAACTCTCTTAAAGTTTATGCTACATGCAATAACTTGTTTACTATTACTGGTTATTCTGGTCGCGACCCTGAAATTAATCTTGGTGGTCTGGAACCGGGCATGGATAGACGTACCAATTTTTATCCTCGTACTCGAACATTTATGTTGGGTATCAATGTTAATTTCTAATCATCTTAAAATTGAAGTAACAATGAAAAGTTATATAAAAAATTCCTTATTTGCAGGTTTGCTGTTATCAACTGCAACAGCCTGTACCAATTTGGATGTAGATGTAAAGTCTACTTATACATCCTATCCGGAATCAGAAATTGCGACAGAGGCTAAAATGGCAGATCTGTATTATGGATTCCGTGGAGCTTTGGGACGTCGCTTTACAGAGGCTGCATGGCTCTCTTCCGACGAATTTATGGCTGTAACATACGGTGGCAACTGGTATGACGGTGGTAACTACGTTCACTCTTCCCTCCACATGAGCAATTCTACCGATGCTCATATCGACTGGCTGGGTGATATTACCGGATCTATTACAAAATGTAATCAGGCAATTGTCGACCTAGGCGGTGATGCCGCTTCTGATGAGTCAATCTCAAAAGCATTGGTCATGCGCGCTTTCTATCATTTCATCTTTATGGATATGTTTGGCGATGCACCTATTCTTGATCATGTTATTGGCGAAAATGAATCTATAGACCGTTCTCCACGCGCCGATGTCGCTGCTTTTATTGAGTCTGATTTGCTTCGCGCTATCAAATCAGGTGGTCTGGCAGAGAATGTTGATGCTTCAACTTATGGCAAACCTACCAAATGGATGGCTGAGGCTCTTCTTGCAAAACTATATTTGAACTGGGCCGTTTATACATGTGGCAATGTTGCCAATTATGAACCGACTGCATCGAATGCCAAATTGAATGATGTTGTAACCTACTGTGATGATATTATTAATAGCGGTAAATTTAATCTGAGTGATAGCTATCGCAAGAAGTTTATGGCCGACAATGGCTACAAAATTAAGGATTTCATCTATGCAATGCCATACGATAATGTTACAGCTCAAGGTATGACTTATGCTCGTTTCCAGTATTGGCCTAAATTCAATAACGATGGTGGCAGTGGCGCAGGTCTGCTTGGTGTGGTACTTTCAAAGAATGCCGGTGGTATCTTCACAGTGACTCCCGAAGCTGCCGATCGTTTCTCTTTGGCTGGCGATGAGCGCAATGATATCATTCTGAAAGACGAACTCTATACTTACGATATCTCTACTTTCACAAAGACTACAACTCCTTATCTATATAATGGTCAGCGAGTAGTGCTCACAAAGACTGTAACATTGCTCAACTCGGGCGATACTTCTTTGAATGTAGGTGATAACTTCAATGGTTGGAACCAAGGTTACCGCTGTATCAAATGGCCTATCCAAGCTGCCGATTATAATACTTACAACCGTAATCAAAGCAACGATGTTCCTATCTTCCGTTATGCAGATATCTTGTTGATGAAGGCTGAGGCTATTCTTCGTGGTGCTACAGCAACTGGTAGCGATACTCCAATGAGCTTGTTCAATCAGATTAGAAGTTACGTTAAGGCACCGACTCTCTCTACAACTCCAACTTTGCAACAAGTACTTGATGAGCGTGGACGTGAGTTCTTCAGTGAAATGTGGCGTCGCAATGACTTGATCCGTTTCGGTCAGTACGAGAACGATTGGGGATTGAAACATGTGGTCAATCCTGCTGCCAAAACAGAAAAATGGCGTCGTATCTTCCCAATTCCTATTGGTGTGATGAACTCAAATACAAACTGGACTCAAAATACAGGTTATTAGTGTCTCTCATGATGGAGGACTTGTTCCTCCATCTTTTTGAAAATTAGTGTTTAATATCTCTTTTTTGATGTCTCATTCATTTCATGGAAGCGAAAGATGGATGCGTTTGCCCGGAATGAATGAAACATAGAAGAGATTAAAATGAAGACTTATCAAGTCGTACAGTGAATTATCTATTCGATGACTTTGCATCGAGTGTACAATTTCCTACATTTGCTATAAAATCTAATTGTTTTTTATGAAGAGCTTCTTTCTATTCATATCTTGTCTGTTCAGTCTGACAGTGGCAAATGCTCAGAGTTTGCTTCAGCAGTTTGTCGATACCCGTATCGGTACGGCTGCCAATGCTACATTGTCGGCAGGTACTTTCGGTAAGCATACCGAGGAATACGGACAGACGCTGCCTGCTGTTCTAGTGCCT
>DAIUBN010000140.1:0-7903 GCA_036846645.1 Bacteroidaceae bacterium
CGCCGAAGCCGAAAGAGTTGGAGAGAACGATGTTCAACTCTGTATCTACTGTCTTGGCTGTCAGATTGATCTTGGCTGCATGTTCATCGGGGTTCTCTAAATTGATATTTGGAGCGACAAAGTTATGCTGCATCATGATTGCCGAATAAACGATTTCGCTAGCACCTGCCATCCAGCATTCATGGCCCGTCATTGATTTGGTAGAACTGATAAGAGCATGTTTGCCTCGGAACATCCTGTCGAGAGCCATTGCTTCGAAAGCATCGCCTTGAGGTGTGGATGTGGCATGGGCATTGATATAATCAATATCATCAACTGTTACGCCAGCTTCTTCTATAGCTCTTGTCATTGCTTTGATAGAACCATCGTCATTGGCTTGTGATATGCCTTTTCCGTTTGAAGAGAAACCATAACCACTTACTTCGCAGATGATGTTGGCTCCTCGGGCTACAGCATGATCATAGTCTTCGAGAACGAGAGCGGCTGCTCCTCCACTTGGAATCAATCCGTCGCGGTCTCTATCGAAAGGACGGGATGCCTTTGTCGGTTCGTCCATTCTTATAGAAAACGCACTAAGTGCATCGAAGGTAGCCATCGAATAGTAATTTGTTTCTTGAGCACCACCGCAAAGGACCATATCTTGTAATCCCTGCTTGATCATCATATATCCTAAACCGATAGAATGAGAACCGCTGGCACAAGCAGCACTTACTGTGAAGTTGATGCCGGTGAGATGGAATATAGTGCTAAGATTCATTGTTACGGTAGAGTTCATGGATTGGAATATAAGTCCGGAACCCAATAAAGCAGAGTCGTGCTTCTCGTCCATGATATTAGAGGCTTCAATGACCGGCTTAGCCGACGAATCGTTTCCGAAGATAATACCTACTTCGTTGTTGATAAGATAATCCTCATCAATCTTAGCATCTTCGAATGCTTGTTTCGAGGCCATATAGGCATATTCTCCTTCTTCGGGCAGACCGATACGTAGCCGACGGTCTAGTAGTCCTTTTAATTTCGGGCGCTCAACAACTCCAACTAATGCAGAGCGATATCCGTATGTCAATCTTTCCGGTTCAAGTCCGATGCCCGACTTACCATTATATAATGATTGTCTTACTTCTTCAACGTTCTTTCCGAGGCAAGACCAAATACCCATTCCTGTTATAACAACTCTTTTCTTACTCATATCTTAATCAGGTATATAAACCTCCATTTATCGAAATAACTTCGCCGGTGATATAGGCTGTTCTCTCTGAAGCGAGGAAAGCTACCAAATCGGCTACTTCTTCCGGCTTGCCGAAACGTCCTGCAGGGACCATCTTTTTCAATGATGCTTCATCGAGGTCTTTGGTCATATCTGTTTCTATAAAACCAGGAGCAACGGCGTTGACAGTTATCTTGCGTGGCGCTACTTCTTGAGCCAATGCTTTGGTGGCGCCAATCAGTGCAGCCTTGGCAGCCGAATAGTTGGTCTGGCCAGGCAGTCCTTTAATTCCTGACAAAGAAGCAACATTGACGATTCTGCCACAACGATGTGTTATCATATTCTTCAGCAGGTAACGGGTGGTATAAAAGAAGCCGTTCAATGTGGTGCTTAGCACATCATTCCATTGATGGTCTTCCATAAAGATCATCAGATTATCGCTGCGGATGCCAGCATTATTGACCAATACAGAGATGTATTCGTCTTCATTGTGCCGATTGCTCCATTCTTCCAACGCAGTATTGATTGCCTTAGAATCAGAAACATCGAAAGGTAGCAATTCACCCTCACCACCTTGTTCTCTAATAAGACGTAGCGTCTCTTCGGCAGCAGCCTTATTTGATAGATAATTAATGATTACAACCAGCCCTTCTTTGGCCAATCGTAAACAAATTGCTCGTCCTATACCGCGGGATCCTCCCGTTACTAATGCATATTTCATTGTCAAGTTTATCCGGTTGTCTCGTTTATTTGAAAGTTCCATTAGAAACTTTGTACTAATAATTTGCAAAAATAGGTTTTTTTGCTGAATAATCAAACAGAAACGGCCAATTACTCACTATTGACTAATGTCTTCTGATATCTTTGCGAAGTATGCCGTATGAGTCAAAAGAACGTCGATAGGCAAGAAGTATGGTGATAACGAGGGATATCATCGAAGCCGAAAAGGTGATCACCATTATCATCATCTGATATTTGATGGCTACATTTGGACTACTACCGCCTAGAATTTGACCAATCATCGTACCTGGTAGTGCCACCAATCCCATTACGGCAATATTAGCGATGTTTGGACTGAAGGACTTAATGATAGCCGCTCTTATGAAAGGTATCTGAGCTTCATATCTGCTTGCTCCATTACCTAACAGGTAGCGATAAAGCTGTTCTTCGCGATGTAGTCCGTCGTAATATGTATTCAGTGCTATGACATTGCTCGAAAGCATGTTGCCCATGATGATACCGAAAATACGGATGAAATATCTGGCGCTGAAGATATTGTCGAGTCTTAATACAAATCCAAGGAAATACAGTCCAACAAGGGCTACGCTACAAAAGAAGCCGATACTGATAGGAATAAGCAGAATACTGGATTTGATATTTACTCTTTTGATTGCTGTCTGTCCGGCAACGAGAATCATGATAATGACCCACAAGAAGTTGATAAGTGGGTTATCCCATTCGAAAAGATATTTAAGATAGAGACCAATCAGAAAGAGTTGAATTATCATTCTGATAAATGCAATCATTGCCGATTTGAACAATCCTGTTTTGAATTTTGCAATGAAATACATCGGAATGATGAGTAGCAACAATCCGATGGCTAGGCAGATGTAAGAGATATCAATTGTTCCCATAATGCTCCATTATTATATGTTGGTCGGCCAAACTGGCAACTTGTTTATCGTGTGAGACAATCAGAACCGCCTTTCCGCTTTTTGCTAGATTTCTAAAAAACTCTATCACCTTCAATGCCGAAGTTGTATCGAGTGCCGAAGTTGGCTCGTCGGCAATGAATAGCGGCTTTTCGAGCATTGCTGCTACTGCAATCATAATGCGCTGTCGTTGGCCGCCAGATATTTCGGATACTCTTTTGTCGAGTAGTTGAGGCTCTAGGCCTAATGGCTCGAAGAATGACAGCAATTTATCAGAAGAGAACTTAAGATGTCGGTTGTTTTTCAATAAGAATGGCAATTGTACCATTTCTTTGACCCACTCCGAAGGAAGTGACAACTCTTGAGGTAGCCAAGATATATGTTGTCTTATCTTGTCGATTGTGGCTGGCGATAGATCAATATCTTCAACGGCAATCTGACCCGAAGTGATGGGAATGAAACCTAATATAGCATTTAGAAGAGAAGTCTTCCCGCATCCCGATTCACCAGAGATGCATACCATTTGGGTCGCATCTACTATCATATCAAAGTGGCGGAAGATAACTTTATCTCCGTAGCTGATACATAGGTCTTTTATATTCAACATTTTTTAGTTTTCTAGAATTAACACTGCAAAGGTATGAATTAATTCATATATTGTTCTTATCTTTGTCTCTATATAAAGGAATAAGATAACATCTTATCGCTATTATTTATGGTAAGAGAATTAAATATTTCTGGTTTTATAAAATGAAAAATGATATAGAATTTCAGTCTCCCGAGGCTATCAAAACTTTTCAAGAGGGTTTGCTTCACGAGGCTTTGCATTATCTTAAAGATCACTCTACTTATTATCGTCGTATGTTCGATAAGTATGAGATTGATGTAGACAAGATTGTTCATCTTGAAGATTTGGTAAAGATACCTTTTACTGAGAAAAAAGATTTGCAGCTCTTTAATGATGATTTCTTGTGTTGTCCCAAAGATAAAATTATTGATTATATAACGACTTCTGGCACATTGGGTGACCCCGTTACATTTGCTTGTACTGATAAAGATTTGGATAGGCTGGCTTATAATGAAGAGAAGTCTTTCTCTTGCGCCGGATTGAAACCAGGTAATATCTTGCAGCTCATGACGACTATTGATAAACGTTTCATGGCGGGCCTGGCATATTTCTTGGGTATCAGAAAGATGGGGGCCAGTATCATCCGTGTCGGCAATGGCATTCCTGAACTTCAGTGGGATACCATTAAGAGGATTCATCCCGATACCATCATGTGTGTTCCTTCTTTTATTCTCCGACTCATTCAGTATGCCGAGGAACATGGCATTGATTATAAAAATAGTAGCGTGAAAAGAATTATCGGCATCGGAGAAGGTCTTCGCGACCAAGACTTCAACCTGAATCTCTTGGGACGTCGTATCAAAGAGAAATGGGATGTTGAACTTTTCGCTACTTATTCTTCAACCGAAATGGGAGCAACGTTCTCTGAATGTCCATACGGTTGCGGTGGTCATGTTCATCCCGAACTGATTATTGTTGAGATTATTGGTGAAGATGGTCTGCCTGTTCCCGATGGAGAGGTGGGCGAGATTGTGGTGACAACGCTTGGTGTGGAAGGTATGCCTTTATTACGGTTCCGCACTGGAGATATGGCAGCAAAGCGTACAGAACAGTGTAAGTGTGGTAGAAATTCTTTCAGACTCACGCCTTTAGTGGGACGTAAGAACAACATGATAAAACTCAAAGGTACTTCGCTCTATCCACCTGCTATCAACGATGTGCTCGATAATACAGAGTATGTAGAAAATTATGTCATTATAGTGCAAGATAGCGATGCAGGAACAGACGAAGTGGTGGTAAAACTTGGTTTGAAATATGAACCAAAGTTTGATGCTGTGAAAGATTTGAAAGATCGTTTTCGTTCTCATATCCGTGTCGCTCCATTGATAGAAATACTTCCCGTTGAGGAAATACAAAAAATAAATTTCCCTGCCAAAAGCCGTAAACCCGTTAAGTTTATTGACAATAGGAAAAAATGAAAAAGATAAGCAGCTCCATATTTGATGATATTCGTCCTTATTACGAATCTGAGATTCCTGCTGCGATGCAGCGCATAGCCGACGACCATCTGTTTCCGATGTTGGCATCGTATGTCTATCCTCAACGTCCGGTAGATGAGGTGCGCGAGCGGCTTCGTAGTATCTCTACAATAGCTGATTTTCAGGCGGAGATGATGAAGGCATTCAATGATCAGGTCATCGAGCGAAGCATTTCCGACTATTCGTATGATGGATTACAATTCATCAAAAAGAGTAAATCTTATCTTTATGTATCTAATCATCGAGATATTGTGCTCGATTCTAGTCTGTTGCAGTATATCTTGTTTACCAACGGATATCCCACAACAGAAATTACTTTTGGAGCCAACTTGATGTGTACCCCGCTCATTATTGATATCGGAAAGTCGAACAAAATGTTTAAGGTGGAAAGAGGAGGGAATATGCATGAATTCTACAAGAGTTCGTTACATTTGTCTCGATATATTCGCCATATTCTGACCGAGAAACATGAATCGGCTTGGATAGCGCAACGCAATGGGCGTACCAAAGATGGCAACGATGCCACAGACCAGGGTATTATTAAGATGTTTAGTATGAGTAAGGGCGATGACAAGATTGCCGCTCTCAGTGAACTGAATATCGTTCCGGTATCTGTATCCTACGAATGGGAACCATGTGACGTGCTCAAAGCTTTGGAACTCTATAAGAGCAGGAACAGCAAGTATGTCAAATCGCAGGGAGAAGATTTGAATAGTATTCTTACCGGTATATTTCAAGATAAAGGGAGGGTACATATCTCGATATGCCAACCCATTAGTGAAGAAGATCTTATGACTTTTGCCGACCTCACGGACAATGAGTATCATAAAAAAGTTGCTTCTCTTATCGATGCCCGTATCATGTCGCGTTATCGGCTTACGGAGAACAATTATATTGCTCACGATATGCTTTATGGTGACAATCGGTTTGCCGATAGGTATAATGAAAAGCAACGCGAGGCTTTTCTTCATAATATGAAGTATCTTGAGGAGTATGAAATTAAAGAAATGAATGTGTTGAAACAAATATTTTTGGGCATTTATGCCAATCCGATTGAGAATATATCGGAGAAAGTGAATGAAAAAAGTTGATAGATTTAATGTAATTAAAATGACAATTTAAAAAAAGAGACATGAAAAAAATCACTTCACTTTTGATATCTTTATTGTTCGTTTGCACTGTCAGTGCACAAACAAATGAAAGTAAGTTTATTGCTCGCTTTCAGTCTTTTGTAGTTAGTGTAGAGAATGCCAAAACTATCCCTGCAGAGAAATGGGATACGTTGAATACGACCTATAAGGCATTCCGCACAGAGTTTAAAGAAAAGTATAAAAAAACATTGAACAACACGGAGTACAAAAAGTACAACGAGCTCAAAGTGCGTTATCTCAAACAAACTTCATTGAAGCGTTTGGGCAGCGTATTGAATAAGAAGGCTCAGACCATCGAAGGTACTCTAGATGGTGTGTTTAAAAAGTAATAATACTTTCTGGAATCAATATACGGTATGTTACAGAATAATTGGTAATATACCGTATATTCTTGTTATAAGGTTTCTTAATCGGAGATTATCCAATAAATCGGATTATTTGTTCTTCTGTAGCTTGTGGTAGAAGGCGCATCAAGTGTTTTTTAATCATCAATTTTGATTCTTTCGGCGTATGTGCCCCACCTGCGAGCGTTTCATTCTTACCGAATAGTAGTTCTGGTATTGTATATCGGGCAATACCCCAACCATAGGGCTGATTGGCTTTATTGAGCTGATACTCAAAGTCGGCAATCACTACAAATGTATATTTCTGAAGGCGCGTCATCACCGTATCAAAGCTCTCTTTGTGACCTCTATGTCTTGGTTTGGTAAGAGCAATTCCTACTTCATCAATCGACATGGAATTGTTGATCGTCTTCTTCTTCGATGTAATGAATCCACACAATGACTTCAATTCTTTTGATAATAATGATTCATGCTCAAACAGGGTGTTGTATACCATTGTTTCTTTCTTGTTCATATTATTCTTGCGTCTGCGTCGGTAGTTTACCAATTCGGGAAACCATTCCAAACTGACAAATCCTGCTTTCCCTCCAAAGAATTTGCCATACGCACAGCGCCCGCCGCAAGCAACTGGTCCTTTCCATTCCCACGGGCCATCAAGCTCGTCGGAGAACCAACGTTCGGGCGGCGTCATCTCTTCTACCGAGAATCCTGGTATATCATTCTTGAAGAAAGGTAGAAAGCCCTTCTCTACAACAGCTCTTTCTAAATCTTCGTAGCAATGTAGCATTATTCTTAATTGTTATGTCTACCCAAATATAAAGATTTTCTAGGAAAGAAGAAAAATCTGATTCATATAATTCAATAGTTTATAACGTCTTTATCTATTCTAAGAATTAAACTTTTGTTTTATTAAATACAGCCTTTATTTTATTAAATATAAGCTTTATTTATTGGAATACAATCTTGATTTATAGAAGTTGACTTTGCCTTGTGGTTTTTCAATATGAATCAACAATATTCTCTTCTTTAACTGCCTATATTTTGATATAAAAAGAGAGCGCAATCCGAAGAATGCGCTCTCTGATATTTGTTGTATAAACTTATTAGAGTTTAGGACCAGCAGCAACAAGAGCTTTACCAGCTTCGTTACCTTCGTATTTAGCGAAGTTCTTGATGAAACGAGCAGCCAAGTCTTTTGCTTTAACTTCCCATTCGCTAGCAGCAGCGTATGTGTTGCGAGGATCAAGAATGTTTGTATCAACACCCTTCAATTCTGTTGGAACAACGAAGTTGAAGAAAGGAATAGTCTTGGTGTTGGCTTTGTCGATAGAACCATCGAGGATGGCGTCGATAATACCACGTGTATCGCGGATAGAGATACGTTTGCCTGTTCCGTTCCAACCTGTGTTAACCAAGTATGCTTTAGCACCGCTCTTCTCCATG
>DAIUBN010000141.1:0-7897 GCA_036846645.1 Bacteroidaceae bacterium
GGCTCCTGGTTTATCAATCTTGTTGATGGCGAAGACGATAGGAACACCAGCTGCCATAGCATGGTTGATAGCTTCTTTTGTTTGAGGCATCACATGGTCGTCAGCTGCTACAATAATAATAGCAATATCCGTTACTTTGGCACCACGGGCACGCATCGCAGTAAAAGCTTCGTGGCCTGGAGTATCAAGGAAGGTGATTCGGCGTCCATCAGAAAGTTTCACGTTGTAGGCACCGATATGCTGTGTGATACCACCAGCCTCACCGGCAATAACGTTTGCTTTTCTAATATAGTCGAGCAATGATGTCTTACCATGGTCGACGTGACCCATTACAGTAACGATAGGAGCACGAGAAACAAGATCTTCTTCACTATCCTCTTCTTCAACTATAGCTTGAGCAACTTCGGCACTTACATATTCTGTCTTGTATCCAAATTCTTCGGCAACCAAATTGATTGTCTCAGCATCTAGACGTTGGTTGATAGAAACCATCATACCGATAGACATACAGGTGCTGATAACTTGATTGACAGAAATATCCATCATCGTTGCCAGCTCGTTTGCCGTCACAAACTCGGTCAGCTTGAGAACTTTGCTTTCCTTCTTTTCTTCGTTTTCAATTTCTTGTTGACGGTTAGAAGCCTGTTCACGTTTCTCTTTACGATATTTGGCACCTTTATTCTTACCTTTATTAGTAAGTCTTGCCAAAGTCTCTTTAACCTGCTTTGCTACATCTTCTTCATTGATCTCTTCTTTAGGAGTCTGCTTCTTGAAGCGGTCATGACTACGGCGAGAATCTTGGTTGTTGTTGCGGCGACCTTCTTGATTATTGTTACGGTTGTTGCCGTTCTTTGGTCCGCCATTGCCACCATTGCGGTCGTTATTTCCTCCGCGTTGGTTGTTGCCAGATGCTGATACCTTATTGATGTCAACCTTCTCGTTATTGATACGGTTGCGTTTCTTTTTATTGTTAGGATTACTTCCGTTGGCATTCTCACCACCTTGAGGTCTGTTGGCTCTCGGATCATCTTTACGAATCTCCTTGATGATGGCCTCTTTCATTTGTTTCTTCTGGTCCTGACGAAGTTTTTCTTTCTCTTCACGCTCTTTGCGTTTTTCCTCTTTAGTTTTCTTCTTTGGACGGGTAGATTGGTTCAATAATGTCAAATCAATCTGGCCGACGATGTTTAACTTCGGCTTTGCAGTATTTGTATGAATGGTATATACGGAATCTTGTTTATCCTGTTCTTCTGTATTTTCACCTTCTTGTACATCAACAGTTTTCATTTCGTTGTTTTTGTTCTCGCTGGTAATTTTATCTTGTGAATTAACCGTCGACTGATCGCTGTTGTTTGTATTTTCGACAGGATGTGACTGATTGTTATCTGCCTTTTCAACTTCTTTTATCGAAGCTGCTGGTTCAACCTTTGGCTTCTCTTCCGCAGGCTTTGTCTCGGCAACTGGAACGGTTGGAGTATTATCGGTAGAAAGACTTTCGGCTTTCTCTTTGGATGTTTCTATAGCTTTGGGTGCTTGTTCAACACTCTTGTGCTCTTTCTTCGGCTCGCGCTTCGGTTCATGTTTTGGCTCAGGAGTAGAAGACTCTTGTTCCGAAACTATTCCTTTCGATAGATTATTCAGATCTATCTTACCTACACTCTTGAAGTGGGGGCGAGCATCACTAGGGACAACTGCCTTGATGACATTGTCTTTCTTCTCTTTCTCTTTTTCTTTTCCAGGATTATATCCTTCTATTGACACAGAGCTCTTATGCTCTTTCGTTTGTCTTTGGTGAGTAAAACGGTCTGACTCCATCCGAAGATTTTTGTCTGTGCTATATTCTTTTACAAGTAGCTCATACTCTTCTTCTGTAATCTTCGTGTTAGGATTAGACTCTATGTCATACCCTTTCTTTTGTAGGAAATCTACTACAGTAGAAAGTCCTACATTCAAATCTCTTGTTACTTTATTTAATCTAATCGTCATATTTAAATTATAGAATTGATGAAGTCATTGAGACTTACTCTTTTTCGAACTCTTGCTTTAGGATTTTGATAACTTCGTCTACTGTTTCCTCTTCCAAATCACTCTTTTCAATCAGCATATCACGAGGAGCATTCAGTACCGATTTTGCTGTATCGCAACCAACTGCTTTGATAGCATCAATAACCCATCCGTCAATTTCGTCTCTAAACTCATCCAAATAAATATCTTCTTCATCGGGAGTAACACCATCTGCTATTTCGCGGAATACGTCGATAGTATACTCTGTCAGCATACATGCAAGCTTGATATTCAAGCCACCTTTACCAATTGCAAGCGACACTTCGTCCGGCTTCAAATAAACTTCTGCTTTATGTTCTTCTTCGTTAAGTTTGATAGAAGAAATCTTTGCAGGACTTAATGCACGCTGAATGAACAATGAAATATTGCTTGTGTAATTGATAACATCAATATTCTCATTTCTGAATTCACGAACTATGCCGTGGATACGGCTACCTTTTACACCGACGCAGGCACCTACTGGGTCGATACGGTCATCGTATGATTCAACAGCGATTTTAGCACGTTCACCAGGAATTCGGGCAATCTTTCTGATGGTGATTAGTCCATCATTGATTTCTGGAACTTCTAGTTCGAACAATCTCTGTAAGAAAACAGGTGAAGTACGTGACAAAATGATTTTAGCATTGTTGTTGGTGTTGTCTACTCGGGCAACAACGGCACGAACTTGTTCTCCTTTTCTATAGAAATCGCTGGGAATTTGTTCTGTCTTCGGAAGCAAAAGCTCATTCTCTTCATCATCCATCAAGAGAATTTCTTTTTTCCAAATCTGATAAACTTCGGCAGTAATTATAGAGCCTACTTTATCTATGTATTTATTATATATACTATCTTTCTCAAGTTCCAATATTTTGGAAGCCAATGTCTGACGTAGATTTAATATCGCTCTACGGCCGAAAGAGGCAAAGTTAACTTCGTCTGATACTTCCTCTCCTTCTTCATAAGAAGGATCGATTTTTCGAGCATCGGTAAGAGATATTTCTAAGTTGTCATTTTCTAATTCATCGTCGGCAACTACTTTACGGTTGCGTCGAATTTCAAAATCGCCTTTATCAGGGTTGACAATTACATCATAATTCTCATCAGTCCCGAACATCTTAGCTATTACACTGCGGAACGATTCTTCAAGAACGCTCATCAACGTAGCCCTATCAATATGCTTCAGCTCTTTAAACTCTGCAAAAGTATCGATTAAACTAATCGTTTCTTCTTTTTTGGCCATAGTTATTTAAAACGTATTAAGTATTTTGTATATTTTATTTCGTCGTAGCGATAAGTAATATCCGATTCTACTAATTTCGGACGTTTCGAACCTTCAACCTTTTCTTTGGTCTTGATGGTCAACGTAAACTTATCTTCGTCTGCTTCTTTAAGAAGACCGGTAATCTTCTTGCCGTCCTTGGTAAGTACTTCTACTTCTTTGCCAATGTGATTGAAGTATTGTTGGAAAACCTTGAAGGGTTGACCTATTCCCGCCGAACCGACTTCCAATTCATAGTCTTCTTTGTCTCTACTTAAACGAGATTCTATAAACCGGCTTAGGTCCACGCAATCTTCAATCCAAACCCCATCTTTGTGGTCTATTTCAACAACAATTTTGTCGTCGGTACTAATATCTACCGAGACAAGAAAATAATCTTTTCCTTGCAACCACTCAC
This sequence comes from Bacteroidaceae bacterium, assembly GCA_036846645.1. GTDB lineage: Bacteria > Bacteroidota > Bacteroidia > Bacteroidales > Bacteroidaceae > JAAYUD01. The sequence continues at coordinate 3,723 of DAIUBN010000141.1, forward strand.
CAACAATATGGCAGACAGTTTCTTTTTCTATCATGTATCAATTATTAAAACAAAAAGAGGAGCTTCATCCGCCCCTCCTCAATCAACTTTTCGGGTGCAAAGTTATAAATAATCTATTTATCTACAAAATATTATAAGAAATATATTCTATGTATTAGGTACTTATATTAAAAATTCCCGCTTCGTATGAATGAAACGGGAATTTTTGATGCAAATATATAGCTATTAACAACTTATTCGGCTTCTATATAAGCTAATACTTCGCCTTTGTTTACATGCTGGCCTTGTTTTACACAAACCTCAATAATTTTACCGTTGAAGTTTGCCTGCATGTCATCTGTCGAACCCCATGGAGTAACAATATAACAGAATCTATCGGCTGCACTAATGTGTTCGCCAACCAATGGTTCTGTGGCATTGTTATCAGAATCAACATCGATATTCCAATAAATCTGACCACGCTGTGTGGCAACAATTGGTGTGTATTTTGCTCTTTTAACTTTCAAAATCTCTTCGGCAGAAAGACCTTTGGAGAGAGAGGCCATCTTAGCATTCGAAAGTTCTTGTTCGAAACGTGCCTTGGCTGCTCCGCTCTTGAAGTCGCGATATTGTTCGGGGTGCATAGCGAGTTCGAAGAGTTCTTCATCGTCTGGACCAACTTCCCAATTATTCTTTTTCATTTCCTCACGGAATTCGTCCAACTTGTCTGGATAGAAAGATTGAGGATCGGCTGTTGTGAATTCTCTGCCTTGCTTTTTAGCTAATTCGATAATCTCGGGTGCCAATGTGCCAGGCAACTTACCGCTTTTACCAAGTATCATACCCCACATGTTATCATCCATTCTGGTGAAACGAGGCTCATCCATACTTTCAGAGAGTAAATTCATTAAGGCGATATTCTTAACGTATTGGCTGAACGGTGTAACCAATGGAGGATAACCAACTCTTGGCCAAACGTATGCTACTTCGTTGAATAAACGGACAAGTAAGGCATCTTCTGAGAATGGTTCTTGACCTTTCTTCTTTCTGTTGTTATTGATAACGTTCATCATGCCTTTCAAGTCGGCCATCATTGAGCCCATCATACCGCCAGGAAGTCCGCAACCCAATAGTAAAGAACTCATGATCTTATTACCCGGATTGATGAAATAGCCTAACCATTCGTCAATGAAAGATTGAGTCATGGTGCGGGCTGCCATATAGGCATCCATATTGATATCGGCTACTTTAAAACCGGCATCTTTCAACATGGCTTGAACAGATATGATATCTGGATGAACCTTACCCCAAGATAGAGGTTCCATTGCTGTATCAATAACATCAACACCGGCTTTTGCTACTTCAAGCATAGATGCCATAGATAGTCCTGGACCACTATGTCCATGATATTGGATAATTATCGATGGATGGTTCTTCTTTATTGTCTTTACCAATTTGCCTAACATTGCTGGGCGACCGATACCTGCCATATCTTTCAAACAGATTTCAGTGGCACCGGCTTCTATCAGCTGGTTGGCTATATTAGCATAATATTCTACTGTATGAATGGGAGAGAAGGTGATGCATAATGTTGCTTGAGGAATCATGCCACCTTCGAGAGCATATTGAATAGATGGAATAATATTGCGGGTCTCATTCAAACCGCAGAAAATACGGGTAATATCAACACCTTGAGCATGTTTTACTTTGTACATCAAGCGGCGTACATCAGCTGGAACTGGATACATACGAAGAGCGTTCAAACCACGGTCTAGCATGTGGGTCTGTATACCTACTTCATGAAATGGTTTAGTAAAAGCACGAACAGAAGTGTTAGGGTTTTCTCCGTATAGGAGGTTTACTTGTTCGAAAGCACCGCCATTAGTTTCGACGCGTGCAAAACATCCCATGTCAACAATCAGTGGAGCGATTCGTTCTAACTGGTCCTTGCGAGGCTGGTATTTACCAGATGACTGCCACATGTCGCGGTAGACAAGACTAAATTTTATTTCTTTCATATTCCTAAATTAAGCGTTATATGACTAATTTTCGGTAAAGATAACAAGATTATATCAATTATTTGTCTTTGATAATCTTTTTTTTTAAGAAACTACTGCCTCTGATTGCAATAATGCGAAATATGAAGTTAAAGCATCCTTTTCGTTTTAAACTGTAAGAAATATTGGAATAAAAATACTAATCTGTTGTTTTTGTGTGGGCAAGAAGTCTTTCTATCATACCCGAAAAAGCAACATATCCACTCTGTCTGTACGTCTTTATGTCTCATTCAAAACTATAAGACGTTTCGTCCAAAACTCACAGTTGTTTTAGACAAAACGTTTAAGCGATTTGCAATAAAAAAGACCATGCCTTTCGACACAGTCTTATGATTTTAAAGCTAAATGACAATATAATTGATTTTAGCTATTGGCAAAAGAGAACCAAATCATCAAAATGAGACCTAAAATTATGAGTGATAAAAATAGTATTTTGACAACGTAGTCTGCTTTCTTCTCAGCCTTTTTGTCTTTGATTTGTTTTTTGTTCATGGCATATCGTTTTTATCTTTGTCACAAAGAAAAGGTAAAATCATGAATAAAACAAGATTTTGTACCGATAATTTTTTATTCTCCACCCATCATTAAATAGGCTTTTACAAAATCATCGATTTCTCCATCCATTACACGATTTACATCAGAAGTCTGATAATTGCTTCTATGATCTTTCACACGGCGGTCATCGAACACATAACTTCTTATTTGTGAGCCCCATTCTATTTTCTTCTTACCAGCTTCAACTTTTGCTTGTTCTTCCATACGATGCTTCATCTCCTTGTCGTAAAGAATGGAGCGAAGTAATCGCAAGGCGTTCTCTCTGTTTTTGGGTTGATCGCGTGTTTCGGTATTTTCTATCAGAATTTCTTCCTCTTCTCCATTATATGGATCTTTATACTGGTATCTTAACCGCACTCCCGATTCTACCTTATTTACATTCTGTCCACCGGCCCCTCCACTTCGGAAGGTATCCCAAGAGATAAGAGCTTGATCGATTTCAATCTTAATAGTATCATCTACTAATGGTGTAACAAATACTGATGCAAAAGATGTCATGCGTTTACCTTGAGCATTGAATGGAGAAACTCTTACCAGTCGATGCACACCATTCTCGCCTTTAAGATAGCCGTATGCATCGTCTCCTTCGATGGTCATGGTGCAAGATTTGATACCTGCTGTATCACCATCTTGAATATTATTGAAGGTTACTTTATAATTGTGACGTTCTCCATACCGAGCATACATCCTCATCAGCATTGATGCCCAATCCTGACTCTCTGTTCCGCCTGCTCCAGAGTTGATTTTGAGTACGCAACTCATAGAATCGGCCTCACCCCGCAGCATATTTCTCATTTCGAGATCTTCTACGGCTTTAATGGCTTTGGCGTAAGCATTATCAACGTCGGCTTCGGTAACTATTTCTTCTTTTAGATAGTCGATAGATAGCTCTACTTCATCACAAAGCATTTTGACTTCATTATATCCGTCAATCCACTTCTTGATGTCTTTCACTTTTTTCATTTGTGCTTCGGCATATTCTCTGTCTTCCCAAAAATCGGGAGCTTGTGTCCGAAGACTTTCTTCTTCAAATTCTACGATCTTCTGATCGACGTCAAAGATACCTCCTCAGCGCTTCTGAGCGCTCTTTCACGTCTTTAAGTTGGTCTGCTGTAATCATATTACAATATTTTATTGGTTATTTAAATGTATATTAATATTTAGTGTGCGGCAGAATTACTCTTCGTACATTTTGTCTATGACATCTTTATAATTCTCTAGAATAACATTACGTTTCAGCTTGAGAGTGTTAGTCAGTTCATTGCGTTCCATTGTAAATGGGGTTGGCAATAGTGTGAAACGTTTGATTTGCTCATAGTGAGCAAACTTTTGCTGTAGAGTGTCGATACGTTGTTGATAGAGAGCTTTGACCTCTTTATCATTCAAAAGTTCTTCTTCATTTTCATATTTTATATTGTGCTCTGTAGCAAATTTCTCAACTAAATGATAATCTGGAATAATAAGGGCAGAAACAAATTTGCGTTTATCAGCAATAATTGCTATCTGATCAATATATTTATCGATAGATAGTTGTGACTCCAATGCTTGAGGAACAATATATTTTCCGTTGGATGTTTTAAATAG
>DAIUBN010000142.1:0-7822 GCA_036846645.1 Bacteroidaceae bacterium
TTTCGATAATAGGAAGAACGATAATCGCAAGAAGAAAAATAATAAGCAGCGTCCTGCCGGTCAAGGTAATCAACCTAGACCTAATAATGGTGGGGAGAACAGATCACCTCGTGAAAATAGGGAAGGTGGCAACAGACCACAACAAGGAGAAGGACGACAGCAACAGGGCAATCGTCAGCCGCAAGAAGGTGGAGGCCGTCCTCAAAATAGGAGAAATAATTATCCTCGGCGTAACAATGGCGAAGGAGAGAATGCTCAACGTCCAAGACCTCAGCGCCAGCAGCAATCTGGTCAACAGCAGTCTGGTCAGCAACAGAATAATAATTCGCAGCCGCAAAACCAAAATCAGGGGAATGAGAAGAGTTCTGATAAATAGTGTTCTTTGTTTGCTGTTGGCAACATTTTTCTTCGCTTGTCAGGATAGGAGTGGAATGGTCTATCATAAGTATCAGTCGACCGCCGACAGCGGCTGGGCTAAGAAAGATACCCTCAAGCTAGAGGCATTTCCTACAGATAGTGCCTGCGAAGTGACGATGACAGCCGAGGTGCGCAATAATCTTCATTATCCTTATTCAGACTTATATTTGGTAATCAAACAGAATATTGTCGATTCTATACATTGGCAAACAGACACCGTAAAGTTTGTATTAGCCGATAAGTTGGGTAGATGGACCGGAATAGGTGGTGGCAATTATTATCAGTCTTCTACTTACGTCAGAACGCTGAAGTTGCCTCCCCATCCTATGCATACTATTATTAAGGTATCTCATGGAATGAAAGATAATATATTAAAAGGTATCACCGATGTGGGCTTTCGTCTGGAGTATCGGTGATACCTTCTAATCAATGTTGTCGGGCAGAAACTGTCTGCTCGTCTTTTTTCAATTCTTTCTTCATCATTCTGCCTAGTACATTCCAATAAGGCATTCGTTTCAGCCCGTTACGTATTGTCGGTACGTCGAACAATAGGAAGAATAGTAGAAAACCCAGTCCTACCAAGCAGGTCCAACCGAATAGTTGCTTGATACTTATCATCTCGAGCTGTTTGCCGAAGGTGGACAACCGGGCTAGTGGAGTACCGATATACCTTACTATATTGTCGGCAACATAGTAGCGCATTCCAAATCCATAGAGTGCTGCACCGATAGCGGCTCCCAATCCGGTACGAACAATGCCCACGATAAACAATCCATGAAAGAAATGTTCGAAAGGCATGAGTTCTTCCAGATAGATGGTCAGCGCACAGAATACGACGGAGTAGCCGAATCCTTTGAGTAGATTGGGAAAATAGAACTTTTCGATATTCACATCGGGCGATACGTAGAAGTACATCAAAATTTGGTAAACCACCAAAGCGGCATAACCGATACTTAGCAGTCTGACGTAGGGCAGATGGAATATTCTCATCCAGGCTAGAGTGAACATACATCCTATAACAGTTCCGACAATCACCATCATTGTGAAATAGACTGTATGGAGCGAATCGAAATGAAGTACGCCTTCTGCCAAAGCATTCTGCAATACGGTAGGAGTGGAGCAAAGCACTTCCGAAACAAAGAATAGAATGAGCAGCGGTACGAGATTCTTGTATTGCCATGCTTTGGGTGATATGAACGGATGCCGGATGTGGCGCATCCTTCCAATGCAGAAGTAACCCGTGATGAGACTTGCTAGTAGCATATATCTAATCTTCATACTGTCCCACCAGTTGTAGTACTCTCCATAATTAAATATGTATATCAGTTCTAACAGTAGTGCCGACCAGAGCAAACAACCGAGCCAGTCCATTCCAAATAATGGAAGTGGCTTCATAAAGTGAAACATCTTGGTCGACGTTACCAATATCAAAATGACGATGAGCAGTAGCCCTATCATAAACAGCTGTACATACTGCCACTGAAAGAAATAATTGATATAAGTACTCATCACTTCGTTGAGTTGGATGTTGCCCAATACCAATATATATAGGAAGGGGAAGAAGATGCTGAAATCTCGTTCGGGGGTGAGCCAAAGCTGGATGTTCGACATACATTCGAAAGTTCCCCAAAGTTTGCAGAAGCCCGTAATATAGGCAGCGATACAAAGCACCGGCATCGATGTGGTATTGATGGCGATAAGATTGCCAAGCAGTATGACGATGGCACAAGTGAGGAGCATTTGCTTGTTCTTGAACCGGAATTTCAATCTGAAGAAGAAAGGGAAAGGTACATTGATACCAACCAGCGAAAAGAAAAGAATCATCATGATATCTTCTTTTATTAATGGTGTGCTGCCTACCATCTGATTGATAGAACCGACATAGACGCAATCCGACAGTTGGAAAACGAAAGCGAAGAACAGATATATCCAAGGGCGCATCCATCTGGGCACGAAGTCCTTGAACAGAGGCATATCTCTCTTGCCTTGCATGATATTCATCAACATCGGCTTAGTACTTTACTTTGCATTCAACATTCAGTCCGGCACGTAGCTTCTTGATGTCGGCAGCATTATTATCTTTCAGACTGATACGTACCGGCACTCGCTGTTCTACTTTTACAAAATTACCGGTGGCATTATCTTCGGGCATTGCAGAGTATGAAGCTCCTGTCGCATCAGATATCGACTGTACTTTACCATGATAGACAGTCTTGTCGATGGCGTCGACAGATACCTCTACACTCTGTCCTTCTTTAATATGTCTCATTTGGGTTTCTCGATAATTGGCGATCACCCAAACATCTTCATTGTCTACAATATTGGCGAGGGTCTGACCGGGTTGTACCAGTTGTCCTTCGTGAATATCTTTTCTTCCCATCACTCCGTCGCAAGTGGCAACAATAACGGTATAAGAAAGATTGAGGCGGGCAAGATTCAAAGCTGCTTGCGCCAGCCGGATACCGGCGGAGCTTTGTCCCAGCCGTTTAGATTGCTCGTTGGTCACCATCGAAGTGGCTTGTTTCTGTCTCGAAGCCTGCTCGTATCGGGCTTTCGAAGCAATATAAAGGGTACGGGCATTGTCATATTGCTGCCGGGTCACTGCATCGCGTTTCAGTAATTCGGTGTAACGTTGAAAGTCTCGTTGGGCATTCTCCATTGTCACTTTTGCTTCTTCAATACCGGCCGATACAACATGTACATTGCTCTGGGCGGTTCTGACTCCTGCCGAGGTAACCGAAGATCCAGATGTGGCGCTGCTCAGATTGGCTTCGGCTTGCGCCAGTTGAAGTTTGTATTCGCTGTCGTCGATAATGACAAGAGTATCTCCTTTGTGGACCGGCTGATATTCGTCGAAACAAATCTTTTCGATAAATCCCTGTACTCTGGTATTGATAGGAGTGACGTTGCGTCTCACTTGGGCGTCGTCGGTAAATTCTGTATCACCGAAGTGAACGAATCTAACACAGATGTAGCCGATAAAAACCAATAATAGTAATACGATAACAATATTATAGACTCTCTTTATTCTCTTTTTAGTATTCATTTTTCTTTATCAATTAAAGTGTTCCCGAAATGTATTTCATTTTATAATAGGCATAGACAATTCCGATGCGGGCATTAACTTCAAGCAATTCGGCTTGTAGTTTCATGTTAGAAGCATCTACCATGTCGGTGATGAGTGCCAGTTGGTTCAGATACCTGTCATTGATGACACGATAATTCTGCTGTGCCAATTCTACGCTCTTCTGCTGTGTTTTGAGTTCGACGAAAGATTGAAGATAATCGGTATATCCTGCCTGAACTTCATTTTCTACTCTCTCGGCTACTACTGCTTGGTTCTCTGTAGACTGTCTTACGGCAAGTTGAGCCTGTTTCACTTTCTTGTTCGATTTATACAGGGCTCCCAGGTTGTATTTAATTCCTATTCCGATATACCAATAATTAAAGTTCTTATTGACGGAGGGAATATCAATCGTTATCGGGCCATTAAAATTGTCGGTAGCCACCAAGGATATCTTCGGCAATAGCTCGGAATGTTCTATCTTTTCTTTAGCACGGCTCATGTCGACCATAATAGCAGCTTGCTTGATAGCTGGAGACGAACTAGTCGCATTGTTTTGCCAATAGGAATGTCCATCTTGTTGGTATACCTTATTAATTAATGTCGTATCTGGTATAATGACAGTATCGTGACTCATTCCGATGGTATTGCAAAGCTGATAATTCAGAATGCTGTAACTATCTTGAAGCTTTGTGAGTCCTAGTTTCAAGTTTTCCAACTGAAGTTCGTAGCGAGTGATATCGTTTTTTAATGCTACGCCTTGTTGATGTTTGGCTTGTACATTATTAATAAGTCGGTTGGTCAGTTCGATATTCTGCTCATAAACTTTCATCTGGTTGCTCAACTTGTACATATCTAGATATTGGCCTAGGGCAATGAAACGAAGCTGCTGCCTGTTCTGCTCGATAGACACTTCTGTCTGCTTCTTCGCAAGTTCTGCCAGATTAATTCCGCTGGTGATGGCCCCACCGGAGTAGACCACTTGAGATGCTTCGACTGCAAAGCTGTTCCCGAAGTGCGGAAAAGGTGCCGTAGTATAATTAGAAAAGTCGCGGTCGGTGATGAATCCGTTGCCTAGATAGCTTGCCGACAGTTGCGTGTTGATATCGGGCAATTTGTTCGACTTAGCCGTTTTGATAGCTTCAGAGGCTATTTCTACTCCTGTCTTTTGAGAACGCAAACTTTTATTGTTTGCTTCAATCTGTTCAAATAGTTCGTTGATGGTCATACTGCGGTTTGCAGCATTTTGTTGTGCATGGACCGAAATGCTCGATGCCAGTAGGAAGGCTACAAAGGTGCACTTTGTCCATCGTTCTTGTTTCGTCATATTAATGTTATTATCCTTTTTATTTCGGCTGCAAAGTTACGCCGCTTTTTTGGTATAGACATTTTCATTAATACGCTGCTAATGTCAAATTTCGAACCAAAAGGTATGATTTCAGACTTCTAAACCTTATCTTTGTGTCCGAAAAGGAACATAGACGAAGCGAAATTCACTATTTATGAAGGAAGATAATTATACATTTAAAAATGAACAGGTTCAACTTGTCACGACATCTTATATAGAATGGCAGAGTGATGCTTGTGTCTTGAATTACGGTGCTATATTGCTATGCCAGCAGGGAACGGCTACTATAACCGTCAATTTCAAAACTTGGCAGTTGAAGCCTGATGCTGTTATCACAATGTTTCCTAATGACGTGGTAATGCTTTCTGACGTTTCTGCCGATTTTGAGGTCTGCGCTTTGCGCTATTCTCCCGAGATGCTTCGTGAAGCCAGTCTACAGTTAGAATCTGTAGTCTACGATTCGTTGAGGAAAGATCGTTGTCAAACCGATTCTCCTATCCCCAGTGCACTAATCAAACACATGTTTGCCACTCTATCGTTGTATTTCTCTCAAGATGGTGTCACTTGTCTACCTCAATTGGTGCTTTTGCAACTAAAAGGTTTCTTCCTTGGATTCTATGATTTCTTGATTCGTCATCGTTCCGAACAAATTGAGATTACCGATTCGCAACGCACTTCCGACCTCTTTCAACGTTTCAATGCTCTTATCGAACGTGACTATAAGAAGTCGAGAGATGTTTCTTATTTTGCTTCATTGCTTCACATCACCCCGAAGCATCTCAATACTATCACTCATAGAGTCACTAATCACTCTTCGAAAATCATTATCGACCATTATACAGTGATGCAACTTAAATTGTTGCTTCGCAACTCCAATCAATCTATCAAAGAAATAGCATGGGATTACAATTTTTCCAACTGCTCCTTCTTCTGCCGATATTTTAAACGTCATACAGGAATGACACCTCAGCAATATCGAAAAACGAAATAATATGACTAAAAGTAACAAACTGTGTTTACTGATTGACCAATAAATTATTCTGGATTAGAATTATCATTAGTCAGTAACCATTTCCCGGTTGTACCACCTATTCTTATTAAATGCCCATTCTTCCGAAGCAAGTCAATTATTTTGCGAGTTTGACGTTCGCTTAGTTGAAGCTTTTTTGCGAGCTCAGCTCTAGATATGGAAGGATTCTCTGTGATGAGTCCTATCAATTTCTTTTTATCGTTTGGATCAACTTGGATCGTCTTTGGATCGTCTTTGGATCGTCTTGGATCGACCTGATTATCATCAGCTCTCCAAATAACTACCCTGAAATCTTCTTCTTGGTAAAATTCTGGTATCTTTAAGCCATAACTTTGACATTTGTTGATGATATCTTCTGTGCCTGTACCAACTTTTTCTATATATCCATTCCAATACATGGGGTCGGCAAGAAGAGGGTTGGTAGGTAATGATTTATGCGGACCATGAAGTTTTTGTACAGTGAGCCCATAAGGTAATGTACCTGGATTCCAAACTTCTAAACGATTACGAAATAACATGATTTGGACACTTGCATTGCTAGTATAGTCTCTATGGCAGACTGCATTTACGATAGCTTCTTTCACAGCATCTATCGGCAACTCGGGATGGGTTGGCACATCAGCTTTTTCTCCTTCAATGCGTGTACCGACCCAATTATTGATACGGCTCATTACAAAACTTGTAGCTTGATCAACTAATTCGAAAACATCTCCTCTGTAAATTTGATAGGCAGGCATTGGCTTTTCTACTATATCACCATAGAATTGTACACATTTTACTTCAGAAGTAATAAAATATTTTTGTGGTTTTTTCCCGAATAATAATATCGCTGCATTAGCTATGTGATTATTCTCATCAATTAAATCTAGATGCGTCAGTAATATTTTAGGTGTTGTATTAGTAGGTAAAGGGAAGTTCCGCTTTGAACGAGCCATGTGAATGAAGTTTTTCATTTTGTCCTCGTCAAGATCTTTTAATGATGCGCCGTTATCGAAAGATGCATCAAAAGGCCTCCAGCGGATGTATTCTTTTTCTTCTAAATATCTTATTAATGATGCATAGACAGAAGTACGTAATCCATCAATATCGACAAATGTTTTACGAACAATATCACGTTCTACCTTCTCTATAAGTGCTGCTTCCTTAGTATGTCTTTGCCCTTCATTGATACTTTTTATGTATATCAATCGACTTTTATGCAATTTAGTCGCTAAATCATATTCGTGTTCTGTTGGTGATATGCCGTCCTTGTCTTCATAACCATACATATTACCATACAATCCTAAGTAGATGTCACAAAGTTCTACTTCTCTCAAATATACATGACTAGTAGAATACTCATTTGCTGGAACCTCCTCAAATATAAAAGGTTCAAAGAATTTTCCCAATAAGACATCTGATCGTATATAATGGCACAGCATTATACGTTCTTCGGCAAATTCACTCTGTACACTGCTTATGAATATTCTTATTCGTTTCATATTTAAAGAACCGTTTACTAGTCGATTTATACTTTCTCAATTTATGTATTGCATACAAAGTTATTGTTTTTGTTGGAGATACTAAAGTAATTCATGTAGTTTAAATATGTAATTTTCGTATTTTATTCTTCGGTTCAATGTTGTATCTTTGTAGCCTAACATTAATAAATTACCCGGATGGAACAACAGACTTTTCAGAAAATTGATTTCAAAACCATTGTGATGGATAGTGAGTATGATGACTGTATCTTCGATTCGTGCGATTTCTCTATTCTTCCTTTGGCTGATATTCGATTTAATGAATGTGAGTTTAGAAGATGCAACTTCTCGCTTTGTAAACTGTTGTGCAATCTTAATGTGGCGAAGTTTATAGAATGTAAACTCACTGGGGCAGAGTTTACCAATATCGGTAGTCTTTCGGGCTCGTTGTGGTTCGAAAAATCTCTAATGGATTATGTTTCTTTTGTCCAGCTCAAAATGAA